>JBIIEG010000114.1:0-3795 GCA_044237955.1 Gammaproteobacteria bacterium | reverse complement strand
CCCTGCGGGCATAAAGGACGTCAAGAGTGTCGTTGCCTCCTATCAACGATCTCCTGTCCCAGGTTATAGCATCAAAAGCGTGAAAGTTGTCTACAACCCTCTCCTCAACACTGCCTTTGACACAGAAGTGAGCTTGCTCCAAAAACGGCATGGCAAAAAAGCTTTTGCCGCCAATTGGAAAAATGAAAAGGGGGCATCTGGCAACCGGCGAAGAGAAATACATCGTATGTTAGAAACCATGGCAGCGCCCAATAAAGACCCCGAACATCCCAATGTCACCTTTCTAATGACGTGGCATACTACCGGTTCTGAAAAGTTGGAAAGCATATTCGAAACAGGGTTTGCAAATTTAGCAGAACTAGACGAAGGATTTTTTGGCAAAGGTCTTTATTCGGCAGGAGAGGCTCGCTATTCCTGGACTGTCTATGGTCCGAACTTTAAAGAACCCGTTTTGCTTATGAACTGGGTCTCCTTCTATTCGGCTTACATTGTCATTCATGGTGATAAGTCGCTTGTGGGTGCCCCTAATGTAGGCAACCACGATGCGCATTTCGTCATCGTGGAGCAAGAAGGGAATAGCCTGAATTTTTATCCCCCTCGCGATCTCGTGGAGCAAGAAGGCAATCTAAAACCTCAATACAGCGAGGTAGTGGTCTTCAACTCCGCTCAATTTCTGCCGAGAGCTCTAGTCGAGCTGCAATCAGATTTGCTGCCGAGCCTACCCGATGTCGAAGAAGCTGAGCTCAAAGCGCAGGATTATCAGGCACAAAAAGCAAAGGCCATGCAGAAAGTAGAACAGGCAGAAAAACTCAAAGCACAGCAAGAAGCGGCAGAACAAGCGCAAAAACAGGCAGAAGCTATCGAAAAAGAGAAAGCAAGGGTTAAACTGATAGAAGACAAACAAGCAGCAATCGCAAAAGCGGAAGCTGAAAAACGAGAATCTGAACAAAGCCATAAAGGGCAAAAACCCCTGAAAGAAAAACCATCAAATCCTGCCGCTGCGCGAAATGCTGCCGCTGGACAGGTAGCATTCTTTAAGACACAAAATCAACCAAATCAAAATCCAGAGCCACCACCATTACAAGCACAAGGTTTCTTCGGAAAATTATTCAGAGTATTGGGTGTATCTCGAGAAGAAGCACCTTCTGCCGACCCAGAAGACATCAGAGAAATCACTGTTCTGCTCAAGCGAGGCAAACAAAAAGAGATTCAAGGTAAATTAGATCAAAATCCTGTGTTGGCTAAATCCATAGAACTGTTTTTACTGTTTGTTGCAGCACGAAAAAAAGACCAATGCGAGGCGATGCTCAAAGCGAATCGTGGACTGGCTGAAGCAAGAGGCACTTTCACCGACCTATCGGGCTGTACCTTTGAAAAGATCACGGGCTTTCAATATGCCTTTTTGAGACTGGATTTTCACATGTGGAATATGATCTACAAAATGGAAGCCTTAGAAACATCCTATTTGAAAAGGGAACAAGCTCACAAACAAATCGAGGCGGCCCTAATGAATAAAAAATGGATAGGACCGCAAGCTACAGCTACAGCTAAATCTGCCATTGAGAAATGGATCTCTATGCTAGAGACATGTGATAAAGAATTTCCGGCTCTGATCAAATGTAAAAACTTCGCAGCAATGCAACAGATGTATTGCGATTTAGGCAGTGCACAACTATTTCTTCCGGTGCATGTGATCGACGAATGGTGTCGAGAAGACAGATCATTTGATAAAAGCCCCCCAAATTTTTTAGAGGAGGAGTTGCCCCGTTCGATGAAAATAGATCCTCTTAAATTTTGGTTTAGTATGCGGAATTCTGAAAAAGAGGATAATGCTAATGTGACCGCTAAATTTGCGATACTTCGTGGGTACTTTTTGAAACCCACTAAGTTGGGAGGTGAGAACATCCATAACCCGCCTACTAAAGTTCTTCAAGAGAGCAGGCTCAAACTATTCAACATAGACCTCGCAGTTGCGGTTGTTTTGTTAGAAACGCGCCTTCAGCAAGCGAAACAATTGGTATTGAATCTCAAGATAGGCCCCGATGTTGCGGGTGTTTTGTTAGAAATGCGCCTTGGGCAGAAAGAATTGGTATCACATCTAACAAACAACCCCAAACCGCCTGGTCCTGGTCGATAAAGATTCATTTGTCAACCCACGGGCTAGCCACTCATGATCGCTGCCTGATTTTTTGGACTGTGCGACTAAATCTTTTAGATAGTAGAGTACAAATCGATTCAGTTGTGCGTTTCCACCCGATCGCCCAATGAGACAAGTAACGCTGAATGTACGCCCGATGATATGCTGCACCTTCCTTCACCTCGTTAGCTTTGTCTAGGGCACGACGACATGACCGCGGATGTAGCGGTGTCATCACCTGGGTGTGTGTTTCGGTAGCGGTTTGTGTCGCTGCCGTAGATACAGCAGAATTATCATCACACTGGAGTCGCTCCATTGGGTTTGGTGATAAAAGTTCTGTGTATGTTCAGCAATTCCGGCTAAAAAACACATCGGGCCTTGCTTCCTTGTTTCAACGCGTCGCGCGAAATAAATTCACACTCGTCCCACCAGGGGAACTTATTTGTGTTTTTTTCTGGTTTGCCGCGTTGCAAAAAACGCTCCTCGTAATGATGAGTGAGAGGAAGATGTAGCTGATTCTAATATCTGATACCTAAAATGTCCGACTCCCCCCATATTCTCCACGTAGCCATCTTCAAACCACTGCGTCATTGCTTCGACTATTTATTGCCGCTGGGCGAAACAAGTGATCCTGAAAAGTTACAATCTGGTATTCGTCTGCTCGTGCCATTTGGTAGAACACAAGTCGTCGCTGTTTTGCTGGAGGTAAATCAAAATGCTTGTATTCCCCTCGATAAACTCAAACCTGCGACAGCAATTTTAGATGAGCAATCCATTTTCACACCAGAACTATTTGCACTATATCAATGGGCCAGTCGTTATTATCAGCATCCCATTGGTGAAGTGATTTTAGGTACAGTGCCGGTATTGTTCAGACGTGTGGCACAACCTAATCCGAATCGACAACTGTATGTATTAACGACAGCAGGCAAATCAATCAATGCGGATACAATCAAACGCAGTCCCAAGCAAGCTGCGTTATGGTCATTTTTTAATCAGTCTGATGAAAGCACTTCAGTCGAGCGTATTAAAGCCGCAGGTTTTACATTGCCACTGATTAGAACCTTATTAAAAAAAGGTTGGATAGCACCGATCAAATCTAAATTAGCTTATCAACCTTTTATCAAACCATTACCAGCAATCCATCGTACGCCTCAACCCTCTTTATCACTTAATCCCGATCAACAAAAAGCAGTGGCAGCAGTGAATGCAGTGCAAGGGTTTGAAGCATTTTTACTCGCAGGTATTACAGGCAGCGGTAAAACAGAAGTGTATCTGCAAGTCATTGCGCATATTTTAAAACAAGGCAAACAAGCCTTAGTGTTAGTGCCTGAAATTGGTTTAACGCCACAGACCATTTCGCGTTTTGAACAGCGTTTTGACGTACCGATTGCTGCATTACATTCTGCGCTTTCTGATAATGAACGACGCAATGCGTGGCTTCGTGCAAAAGAAGGAGAGGTGCGTATTGTGATTGGTACGCGTTCTGCCATCTTTACACCATTTTTAAAATTAGGCGTGATCATTTTAGATGAAGAGCATGATCAATCGTTTAAACAACACAGTGGATTTCGTTATTCAGCGCGTGATTTAGCGATGGTGCGTGGACGCTTGGAAAACGTACCTGTGTTATTAGGCACTGCAACACCCTCTCTAGA
>JBIIEG010000113.1:0-3869 GCA_044237955.1 Gammaproteobacteria bacterium | reverse complement strand
ATTTTGGCGCGATGGTGCCAATACTCCCTGCGCCCTGTGTCAACAAAATATCACCATCTCTCAATACCTGATTGAGAATATCTGGCAACGCTTCTATTTGCGGAACAAACACTGGTGTGATTTTGCTACGTTGTTGAAGGGCCTGAAAAAGCGCTTTGCCATCAGCACCTGCAATCGGTATCTCACCGGCAGCATAAATATCCAGCAATACCAATTGATCAACTTGCTGTGACAATACCGTGACAAAATCTGCGAACAAATCACGTGTACGTGTGTAACGATGCGGTTGATACGCAACCACCAATCGACGATCAGGCCATGCTTGACGAATCGCAGTCCAGGTAGCAATCACTTCTCGTGGATGATGTCCATAATCATCAATTAACAACACGCTTCCTTGTGGTGTCTCTAACTCACCATACACTTGCATGCGGCGTCCTACGCCAGAAAATTTTTCTAACGCGGTTTGTATCGCGGTTTCTGTGACGCCTAAACTTAACGCAACGCCACATACTGCAGCCGTATTTAAGGCATTGTGTGTGCCGGGCAAATTTAAAGTGATGGCAATATCTGTACCCTCATTGACATGCTTTAGCGTGAAGCGGCTTTGAAAGCCTGCAGGTTCAAAATCTACAATTTGTATATCTGCATGGGGATGAAAACCATAAGTGAGAATAGGCCTGGCAATCCGTGGCAAAATTTCTTGGATCACCGGATCATCGATACAAACCACTGCTAAACCATTAAAGGGTAGTCGATGTAGAAACTGTATGAAGGTGTTTTTCAGCTGATCAAAATCGTTGTGATAAGTGCCCATGTGATCGGCATCGATATTCGTCACGATGGAAATTTCTGGATACAGATAGAGGAAAGACGCATCGCTTTCATCGGCTTCTGCGACAAAAAATGGGCTTTTGCCTAAGTAGGCGTTAGCACCTGCGCTTTTGAGCATGCCGCCAATCACAAAGGTGGGATCTAATCCTGCTTCGGTTAATACACATGCTAATAAACTGGTTGTCGTTGTTTTACCATGCGTACCTGCAACCGCGATGCCGTGTTGTTTCATACGCATCAAATCAGCCAGCATTTGTGCCCGCGGCACGATGGGAATCAGCGCTTCTTTGGCTGCGACTAATTCGGGATTAGTGTCTGAAATAGCCGTAGAAATCACAACCACATCCGCACCTGTTACATTTTCAGCTAAATGTTGCAGGGTGACGATTGCACCTAAATTCTGCAAACGCTTCACCATCGCATTTTGGTTCACATCAGAGCCTGTGATTTCATAGCCTTGATGAAATAGCACTTCAGCAATGCCACCCATCCCAGCACCACCGATGCCGATGAAATGTATGCGTTTAACGTGACTTAGGTAGTGTTTGCTCATGGGGTGATTTTTAGTTGGGCTTTTTAAGATTCGCTGCCATTATAGAGACCTTATTGGATAAAACAATTTAAAACTTGGAGTTTGCATATGCTTCCCTCAAAAACTATTTTAATCACGGGCTGCTCATCCGGCATCGGTATTTTTACTGCTAAAACACTGCACAAAAACGGCTGGCAAGTATTTGCTACCGTGCGCAAAAAAGCAGATAAACTGCGGTTAGAGCAAGAAGGCTTGAATGTAGTTTTGATGGATATGAATGACAGCGACTCTATTAAAGCTGCTGTAAATGAAGTGTTATCAAAAACAGGTGGTGTTTTAGGTGCTTTATGCAATAACGCAGGTTTTGGTCAAGCGGGTGCTGTGGAAGATATCAAAAGAGATGCAATGCGATTGCAATTTGAAACCAATGTATTTGGGCTGCAAGAGCTTACGAATTTAGTTGTGCCTGTGATGCGACAACAAGGATATGGCAGAATTATCAATATGAGTTCTCTACTCGGATTAGTGACGATGGGATATCGCGGTGCGTATTGTGCTTCTAAATACGCAGTAGAAGCCTTATCTGATGCGTTGCGATTGGAGTTACATGGGACAAATATTTTTGTATCGTTGATAGAGCCTGGGCCCATTGAAAGTCAGTTTAGAGACAATGCGCGTGCTATTTATGAGCAAAATATCAGCGCGGATAAGAGTGCGCATAAAATGCATTATGTGAATTTAATTCAGAACATGGAGCGCTTAAAATCAAATTCACCATTTACTTTGGGGCCAGAGGCGGTTACGAAAAAAATAGCGCATGCACTGGAAAGTCAGCGACCTAAAATTCGTTATTATGTGACGGTACCTACTTATTTGTTTGCGATTTTAAGGCGTTTTTTACCGAATGGCTGTCTTGATTGGGTGATGTTAAGGATCATGAAAAGCGAGACAAAAGGCTAAAGCGATCAATTACCCACTTAGGCATTTCATCCACAACACCCATCGCCTGCTGTGCCAATCGATCTTTGGCAAACGGCAATATTTCCAATCCCAACAATCCACTTCTTTTGAGCAAATACCATGGCAACGTTTTTTTAGAAAAACTACGTATCACACCTTCAGTAAAACCCATTGTTTGCAGTTGTTCTTTTTTACGTCCACTCAAATATTTTTCTAGCACGAATAAATCACCTGGATTTTGTCCTGTCTCTATCGCATCCATTATAACTTGCGCCAATACGCCTACATCACGCAGGCTCAAATTAAAGCCTTGTGCTGCCACAGGATGTAACGTGTGCGCGGCATTTCCTAATAAAACAGCATGAGGTCGTATCTGTTCTAGCGCATGCAAACTACGAACAGGATAAGCCAATCGTTTTTCTACTTGTGTTAGTTTTCCCAGGCGATAACCAAAATCTGCTTGGAATTGCGCACAAAAATTTATATCGCTTAATTTTTTCAAGCATTCAGCGCGTTCTGTATCTACCGTCCAAACAATCGCAGCGTGATTGTCAGGCATTGGCAATGCAGCCAGTACTGCTTTTTCTGCAAAACGTTCATAAGCAATTTGTTGGTGTGAGCGCGTCAAGGGCATGCGCGCTGTGAGCGCAACTTGTGCGTAATCTTCTTGTTTTGCAGCGATACCCAGCAATTGTCGGGTTTTTGATTGTGCGCCGTCTGCACCGACTAATAAACGTGTGGTGAAAATGCGCATACCATCAGGTGTTTGAATATGTACGCGATAACCATCAGGTATCGGCGTTATTTGTTGCAGCGTGCTTGCGTAAAAATGTTGGATAGCTGATTTCTCTAATACGCTATTTCGCAACACATCCGTGAGATTTTGTGCGGTGATGGTATAGCCTAAAGCATCTACCTCATAATCTGTGGCTGAAAAACGCGTGGCGCCAAAATGTCCTGCTTCAGAGACATGTACTTGTTTGATCGCTGTAGTGTGTGCCTGAATAATTGGCCATATATCTAATGCTGCCAAAATGCGTTGTGTAGCAAAAGATAATGCGAGTGCGCGCTCGTCTGATGGCGTTTTGATATCAACTGGATTAGCTTCAACAATAGCGATTTTGGCAGTATCTGCTAAGGCAAGCGCCAAGCTGTTGCCGACCAAGCCTGCGCCGATAATAAGGATGTCGAATGGGGTGGTGTGCATGATGAAAGTAGTGCTCTGTGATTTTTTGTTTCTCATATTGAGTTGCTGTCTCTCACGCTACTTCATAAGTCGTCATCCCCCGGAAGATTTAAACGTAGGGGTCGATCCAAAAACTCAATATGAGAAACAAAAAACCAGAATGGTGCTATTAAATCGCCCACAATAGGCCAAACACAACAATTTTCACTGAAATCTGCTTAAGTTTGTGCAAATTTCAGTGAAAATTGACTTATATAAATATTTATTTGTAACTCCCCAGGTAATTTAAAGAGCATATATCTATCAACGCAAACACGTCGTGAATACATCCATGTAGACTCTCCAAAAACATCCATG
>JBIIEG010000112.1:0-3886 GCA_044237955.1 Gammaproteobacteria bacterium | reverse complement strand
CCTGGTAATTAAATATTAAAAACCCATTTAAGGATGTCATGAACAAAAGACTTAACCTGCCCAGCAAAAAATCTAAGCCTGTTATTGAAAAACAGCTACGTTTAGATAAACACTATAAATCGCTTCTCAGCGACATCAAATCACGGTTAAAAAAAGCTCAATTACGGGCTGCTATCGTTGTTAATCACGAGCTTATAAAATTTTATTGGGAAATAGGTCGTCTGATTATTGAGCGCCAAAAACAAGCCAAATGGGGAGACCGCCTTTTTGAAACATTAGCAGAAGATTTGCGCCAAAGCTTTCCAAATACCCAAGGGTTCTCTAAAACCAACCTCAAGTACATGAAATCATTTGCCTCTCATTATCCAGCAGGTGAATTTGGTCAGGCACTGCCTGACCAATTGACCTGGACTCACCACGTTGTACTGATACAAGCAATGAAACCTAAGGAACTGGCTATTAAGCAATGGTACGCCGAACAAGTAGTAAAAAATGGATGGGCTTACAGAGAATTACAGGAACAGATTGTATCTGATGTCTACAGTCGCCAAGCCCATGAAAAAATTAAAACCACAAACTTTCATGGCAAATTACCTGCTCTGCAATCTAATCTTGCCCAAGAAATGATTAAGGAGCCTTATAAATTTCACTTTCTGACAGTTGGCGACGATGCCCATGAAAAAGAAGTTCAAAGTGGTTTGATAGGCCACATAAAGCAATTTTTGATGGAGTTGGGACAAGGTTTTTCCCTCTATGGTATCCACTATCCTGTTCAAGTTTCTGGTAAACGTTTTGAAATCGATTTGCTGATGTATAACACGAAACTGCATTGCTATTTCGTTATCGAAATTAAACGAGGAGACTTTCACCCAAAACATACAGGTCAGCTTAATTTTTATTTATCTGCAATTGATGAGCAATTAAAAATGCCAGAAGATGGGCCTACTATTGGGCTATTGCTGTGCGAAAAAAAAGACCGAGTGATTGCCGAATATGCTTTACGGCGAATTCAAAGCCCTATGAGTATATCTGAATACGAGCTAGGCAAATCATTACCACCTCAATTACATGCTGTTCTCCCTACCACAATTGAAATTGAGCAAGAACTTAATCAATTTACCAAAAATACCTCTGGTAAAAAGAAAAA
The DNA here is from genome assembly GCA_044237955.1 of Gammaproteobacteria bacterium. Taxonomy (GTDB): domain Bacteria; phylum Pseudomonadota; class Gammaproteobacteria; order JAURND01; family JAURND01; genus JAURND01. The sequence continues at coordinate 2,739 of JBIIEG010000112.1, read as the reverse complement.
AATATCCAAAAAATAATTAGTGACGGAATATGGTTATGCCAACCTCAACCTGCCTCATCACCGGCGCTAACGGCTTTGTAGGCCGCGCGCTTTGCGCTTATCTACAAAACCAGGGGTTTACTGTACGAGGTAGTATACGCGAACAACCAACGCATCCCCCTGTTGGTATATCCCTTTATCCTACCGGGGGTATTGATGCAAACACTGATTGGACAGAAGCACTGCAAGGGGTACACACAATCGTGCATTTAGCTGGCACCGTACATCGTCCAGACATTCAAGACCCTGCCGTTTATCAACGCTCTATCGTAGACGCGACCATTAACCTGACAAAACAAGCAGCTGCAGCAAGCGTGAAACGTTTGGTTTATGTCAGCAGTGCGCATGTTTATGGTGTAGAAGCGAGTCGTGATTTAATTTCTGAACAGCATCCGTGTCATCCACTCACGCCGTATGCAAAAGCTAAATGGCAAGCAGAACAATGGTTGCAACAAGATACAAAACAAACAACATTGGAGATTGTTATCGTACGCCCTCCATTAGTTTATGGACCTGGCGTCGGTGGCAATTTTGCACAGTTGATCAAGCTGGTTAAGCTATTACCCATCCTGCCATTAGGGTGCGCGACACAACCACGCAGTTTAGTAGGCTTAAATAACCTCGTGGCATTTTTGCATGTGTGTATGGTGCATCCGCAAGCTGCGAATACGACGTTTAATCTTTCTGACGATAACGATCTGAGCACGCGGACATTGTGTGAAAAACTGGCGAAAATGAAGCATAAAAAGCGCATTTTTCTACCGATTCCTGCCGCATTGATGCACGCTGGTTTGAAGTTATGTGGCAAGGGATCGGTATATTACAAACTGTTTGAGTCTATGCGACTGGATGTTCAACTCGCTAAAAATAAATTGAATTGGCAACCGCCCTACAGTGTGGATGAACAGATCAAAATATCAGTGGAAGTAAAAAAATGAGCACTAATAAAACACTCATCACCTACGAAGAATTTGAACGCGTTGATTTACGCTTAGATGTGATTGTGAAAGTAGAAGCATTTCCCAGAGCCAAAAAACCCGCTTTTAAACCTAAAATCGGCAGTTAGAACCGTAGCGAAATGGACTAATGTGCTGAATTTAGAGTGTTTTTTGACCAATTTTTGCCGATGGCCGTAGTCACCCCTACGGTGAGGTAAAAATTGGTCAAAAAGCGCCCTAAATTCAGTGCAGTAGGCCATTTCAGTAGGTTCCAACTGCCGAATTTAGGTTAAAGTGTGGGCAGATTTTGGAGATGAGATCGGTGTTTTACAAACCTCAGCGCAAGTCACCGTCAAGTTCGAATACAAAACCAGGGGGTTTTTTAAGGGGGAAGTGTTTTGCTTCCCCCTTAAATTCAAATAGAAATACAGCTCGCCACCCAAATATATCCCGCGCTTTTTTCCGGGACGATGCCTTGACAGAAAGCAGTGTCTTGAAAGGCGAGCGGTATATACGCCTGACACTTTGGTTGGCAGGCAAATGATGGGATGCGTCAATTTAGGTGAGAAAAATATCGCAGGATTTCTTTCACAATTTCTATTGGTGGGTTTTTCGGATGAAAATGGTGCAATCTGTTTAGCCACAGTTGATCCGAAGGTTCCTAATGGGGGAAAGCTGCATTAGATGTGTCACAGATAGTTGGCTGGCAATTGAAAGATGTGACGGGTTAACCAGCAAGGCTCACTCGCCTGATTCACGAGTAAGCCAAATGGAAGTTGTTGATCAATCACAAATTGCTCCAATGATGTTAACTGGCGCTTCGTTACATTAGCACCATGTTTTATTTCTATTGGCAAACAACCAAAAGGCCCCTCTAGTATCAAATCTATTTCTGCCCCTCCGCGTGTACGATAATAGCAAGGTGACCAGTGTGTCAGCATAGTTGCACTGATCCCTTTTATTATTTCTTCGATAATAAAACCCTCAAAGGAACGGCCAACGATTGGATTACTGTAAAGTTTCTCAGGATGGGTAATGCCTAGCAGGCTGTGTAGCAACCCACTATCACGGATATGGCCTTTAGGCATTTTAATGGTACTTTTGATGCCAGATTTTTCGTAACTGGGTAGTGCACGCCACAAAAAAGTTCCCTCAGCTATGTTTAAATATTCACGAATGGAGCCTTCGCTGACTTCGAGTGCGCGCGCTATTTCTGACTTGTTGAGTATGGTGCCTGATAATTGACTGAGTATTGAAATAAATCTTTGGTAAGAAACTTTATTTAATTTAGGATACTGCCTTGCCACATCGCGATAAATATAAGTCTGTTCATAATTTTCCATCCAATGCCAATAAAAGTTTGTATCATCTTTTAAAGCAGGTTCTGGGTAACCCCCTAAATACCAGGCGTGTTGTATGTCTTGTAAGCTGATAAGCGGTGGTTCCAGGGATTTGAAGCATTGGGGTGATAGTTCATTTTGAAGCAGCGTGTAAAACTTGTTCATTGGCTTATTGGCCAGTTCGTTAGCTTTACATGTTCCTAATTCTACGATGGCTACACGACCCGCCAAAGTTTCTGAAATCTGAGTCAGCAAACTAAAGCTACTGGAACCAGTGAGGAGAAATCGTCCTTTTTTTTCGCGCTGTTCATCAACACTACTTCGCAATAATTCAAACAACTTTGGCAATAACTGTGCTTCATCAAAAATAACATGCTCTGGATGCTCGGATAGAAAAAACTCAGGGTCAAATTCAACACGAT
>JBIIEG010000111.1:0-3909 GCA_044237955.1 Gammaproteobacteria bacterium | reverse complement strand
CTGCTGAGATTTTAGTGTCAGAAAATAGGGCAGACGATCAATCCCACACAGTTTCTATTTTACAAAAAAATGGATTGCCCCTACGTCGTCGTCCTTATTGGGAATTTGAATTAGAAGGCGCAGTTCGTTTGCTCAATCAGCAATTTCAAACACAAGATTTAAACGGTTTTGGTTGTACGGCATTAAAACTTGGGCTTTCAGCAGCAGGTGCTTTATTGCACTACGTCAAATACACACAAAAAGCAGCACTGCCGCATATTCGTGACATGAAAGCAGAATATCGTGATGAAGCCGTGTTGCTCGATGCCTCGACACTGCGCAATCTAGAATTGCTCACACAGCTCAATGGCGAACGCAAATATACCTTAGCGTATTTATTGGATCACACCGCAACCCCCATGGGCAGCCGATTATTACGTCGCTGGTTAACACGTCCCCTGCGCGATCAACATACGCTTATTTTACGTCAAGAAGCGATTACTGCTTTGCAAGCAGACGCGTTAAACCCTGCATTACATACCTTGCTAAAAGGCATTGGTGATATGGAGCGTATTTTGGCGCGTATTGCATTGAAGTCTGCAAGACCGCGAGATTTAGTACAACTGCGTATTGCACTCACTCGGCTGCCACAGATTCGTCAACAAATCAGCAAATTATCCGTCGTACGCTTACAAGCATTACATGCAAGCTTAGGCGATTTTTCAGCGTTAGCAGATCTCCTGCAGCGTGCTATTTTTGAAAATCCAGCCGCAGTATTACGAGAAGGTGGGGTGATTGCCGATGCTTATGATAAGGAGCTTGATGAATTTCGCACTTTAAGTGAACACAGCGATCAGTGGTTAGTCGCTATGGAAAAACAAGAAAAAGAGCGCACGGGTATTTCTACTTTAAAAGTAGGTTATAACCGCATCCATGGTTTTTATATCGAAATCAGTCGCGCACAAGCCGATGCAGCCCCTGCGCATTATATACGCCGTCAAACACTTAAAAATGCAGAACGCTATATCACCCCAGAGCTTAAAACATTTGAAGACAAAGTGTTAAGCAGTCGCAGTCGTGCATTAGCACGCGAAAAATTATTGTACGACACACTCCTCGAACATCTCATTCAACAAATACAACCCTTGCAATGCACAGCAGAAAATTTGGCAGAATTAGATGTATTGCTGAATCTCGCAGAACGCGCCACCACGTTAAAATGGTCAGCGCCGGAATTTACAGATGAAAGCGGTATTCATATCACAGCAGGTCGGCATCCGGTCGTAGAACAAACCAGCGATGAACCGTTTGTACCGAATGATATTTCGTTGACTACAGATAGACGTATGCTGATCATCACAGGCCCCAACATGGGTGGTAAATCAACCTATATGCGGCAGACCGCATTGATTACTTTACTGGCTTATACAGGCAGTTTTGTTCCTGCTAAACGTGTTGTTTTAGGACCAGTGGACCGTATATTTACGCGAATTGGTGCGAGCGATGATGTGGCCAGTGGTCGATCGACGTTTATGGTAGAGATGACAGAGACGGCGAATATTTTGCACAATGCCACCAAACAAAGTTTAATCCTGATGGATGAAATTGGCCGTGGTACCAGCACGTTTGATGGTTTATCACTGGCATGGGCCTGTGCTGAATATTTGGCGCATCAAACACGTGCGCTTACCTTATTTGCAACACACTATTTCGAATTAACCCAATTGCCGCTGCATATCCCAAGCATCGCGAACGTACATCTGCATGCGATAGAGCATCATGATAAAATAGTGTTTATGCACACGGTAAATGAAGGGCCTGCCAGCCAAAGTTATGGTTTGCAAGTCGCACAGTTAGCGGGCGTGCCGCGCCCTGTGATTGAAAAAGCGCGACAGAAATTAGTCGAACTGGAAAAACAAAGCGTCACAAGAGAAGCCTCTCAACACACACGCCCACAACAAAAAGATTTTTTGCAAGAAGAAAAAAGTTCACCTGTGCTGGATATGCTAAAAACGATACAGCCCGATGCTTTAACCCCGATGCAGGCGTTGGAAATGATGTATGCGTTGAAGAAATTAGGTTGAAAAAATAGACAGAGCGTACTTAATGGCGTACGTTTTCGGAGAGTGTTCATTCAACTGTGTCAGGTGGCGATTGAAGGGCTTGTGATCAGGGACAGAATAACAAGAGCACATGGATGTGCGACCCTGAAAGCGCCACCTGACACAGTTGAATGAACACTTTCGTTTTTGCTATGAATTTAATTGGAGATATTCCTATGTCAACTTTAAGCGCCAGTGAAGCGCGTGCTAAATTGTACCGCCTAATAGATGATATTGCGTTTTCACACGAACAGGTATTCATTACCAGCAAACGAGCTAATGCTGTTTTGGTTACTGAAGAAGACTGGACGGCGATTCAAGAGACTTTATATCTATTATCTATTCCTGGTTTACGTGAATCGCTCAAAAAAGGTTTTGATACCCCACTTAAAAAATGTACTAAGGAAATTAAGTGGTGAAATGGCAAATTTTTTATACTAAACAAGCCGAGAAAGATGCAAAAAAAATTGCTGCAAACGGATTAAAAAATAAAACACTCATCTTGTTAGACTTTATCGCCCATGACCCTTTTGTAAATCCCCCACCTTATGAAAAACTAGTACAGCGTATCTTTAATTTTGGGTGGTATGTGGTTCCTGTCTCTCACTCGAATGCAGGCATGACTCGTTCGATCCAAAAACCACATACCACCCAAAATTAAAGATACGCTGTACTAGTGGGGGATTTAGCGGGTATGTATTCTCGGCGCATTAATATCCAGCATCGACTGGTCTATCAAGTTTTAAAAAAAGAAAAAGCAATCAAGGTCATTCGACTTTGGACGCATTACGAATAGCGGCTCCCAACCGCTTCTGCTGACAGCCGCGATAAAACCACACCTATGCAACTCAAAAAACTACGTGACATTTTCATTGGCTTGCCTCGCAATCCCTTTGAAAAAGGCACTCGCAAAAGCATCGCCCTCATTGCTTTCCTGGCTTGGATTGGATTAGGTGCTGATGGTCTTTCCTCTTCCTCATACGGCCCTGAAGAAGCTTTTCTCGCGCTAGGCGATCATTATCATCTCGCGCTTTATCTCGCCATCTTAACGGCTATCACTGTTTTTATTATTTCACTGGCTTATAACCAAGTCATCGAATTATTTCCCAGTGGCGGTGGCGGATACAAAGTCGCCAGCAAATTGATCAGTCGACCGGCAGGACTGGTATCAGGCTCTGCGTTAATCGTCGATTACGTGCTCACCATTGCCATCTCTGTTGCCAGTGGTGTCGATGCGTTATTCAGTTTGCTCCCCGTTGCAGGGCAACCCTATAAATTATATTTTGAAGTAGTCGCTATACTAGTGTTGATTGTTTTAAACCTTCGCGGGATGAAAGAATCAACCAAAATATTGATGCCGATTTTTTTAGGATTTGTCATCACACACTTTGCGCTTATTATTTACGGTGTTTCAGTACATAGCCAATATTTACCCACCTTGATTAAAACCACGTTAGATGAGACTTATCAATCAGCCCATCAGATGGGTTGGTTTGTGTTATTAGCCTTATTTTTACGTGCCTATTCTTTGGGTGCTGGTACTTATACCGGATTGGAAGCAGTCTCTAACAACGTCAACCATTTAGCAGAACCGCGCGTACGTACCGGTAAATGGACGATGTTTTACATGGCGCTCTCATTAAGTTTTACCGCTGGCGGTATTATTCTATTGTATTTGTTATGGAACGTGATGCCTGTACACGGACAAACATTAAATGCGGTTGTTTTTAAATCGATTATAGGAGAAGCGCCATTTCATCATGTTGCGCTGGTTGTTGTCTTATTGCTGGAAGCTGGATTGCTATTTGTCGCTGCAAATACAGGCTTT
>JBIIEG010000110.1:0-3913 GCA_044237955.1 Gammaproteobacteria bacterium | reverse complement strand
CACCAACGCTGATCCCCAAGTAAACCCAGCGCCAAATGCTTCCATTAACAACAACTCACCACGTTGAATTCGACCATCGCGTACAGCGATATCTAAGGCGAGGGGAATAGAAGCAGCAGATGTATTACCTTGATCTTGCACAGTCAAGACAACGCGCTCCATTGGTAAGCTTAGCTTTTTAGCAGTAGCTTGAATAATACGTAAATTAGCTTGATGTGGAATCAACCAATCAATATCCGATTTCTGTAAGTGATTTTTTTCTAATGTCTCATCAACAATATTATTCAGTGTATTGACCGCAACTTTGAATACTTCATTACCCTTCATTTTAATCAATGGCGGTTCTTTTAATTCACCTAAGTGATTCGGTGCATACAACAAAGGACCATACTGCCCATCGGCATGAATATGTGTCGCAAGAATCCCAGGTTTATCATCCGCCTGTAAAATCACACCTGCCGCACCATCCGAAAAAAGAATACACGTACCACGATCAGTCCAATCCACTAAACGCGTTAAAGACTCAGCACCTAATACCAACGCAGTTTTAATCGCACCTGTACGAATAAACTGATCGGCAATACTCATCGCATAAATAAAACCCGTACACGCAGCTGCAATATCAAAAGCAGGGCAACCATTGGTGATACCCAAACGGTTTTGCAGAATAGTCGCAGTACTGGGAAAAAATCGATCCGGTGTTGCAGTCCCTACAATAATCAACTCAATATCATTCGGCTGAATACCCGCCGCTTCAATGGCACGACGCGCTGCGACTTCCGCCATACCTGAAGTGGTTTCATTCTCACCCATCACATGGCGCTGATGAATGCCGGTACGTTCCAGGATCCATTGCTCGCTGGTATCGACCATTTTCTCCAAATCAGCATTGGTTATAACTTTGGAAGGCAGATAACCGCCGGTACCTGTAATGCGTGCATATTTCATGATGGTTTCTCTAAGCTCAATGATGAGTTTTTTCTACTGTAGATTGGCACTATTTCTCCTGCTATGAGTCAGGAATTAATGTTAGGGCTTGTGGTCAGGGATAGAAAAACAAGAGCACATGGATGTGCGACCCTGACATTAATTCCTGACTCATAGCAGGAGAAATTCCTGGACAAAACCTATAGCTGAGGCTCCTCTAACAGAGCACCCACTTCTTCTCGAATACGTTGGGGAATATCATGCTCAATTTCTACCAATGCTTGATGAATCGCCTGCGTAAAGGCCAATACATTTGCACCGCCATGACTTTTAACCACAATACCCTGTAAACCCAGCAAGCTCGCACCATTATGACGCGAAGGATCAATGCGCTTTTTAACCTGGCGTAACACAGGATACGCAATCAATCCCAGCAATTTTGAAAACCAATGTTGCTTAAATACCTCTTTAATAATGCGCGCAATCAACTTAGCCACACCTTCCATCGACTTCAACGCCACATTACCCACAAATCCGTCACACACGATCACATCAACCTTGCCCGAAAAAATTTGATCCGCCTCAATATAACCGTAATAGTGAATAGCCTTGCTGTTAGACAACAACAGTGCAGTTTGTTTAACCTGATCGTTTCCTTTGATTTCTTCCTGGCCGATATTCAAAAGAGCCACTTTGGGCGCTTCGATACCATCGATCGCAGCCACTAACAAAGAACCCATGATGGCGAATTGATATAAATGATCGGCATAAGAATCCACATTCGCGCCTAAATCCAACATGCGTACTATTTTTCCCTCAATCGCAGTCGGAAAAACAGCGATGATCGCGGGTCTATCTATACCCGGCAAAGTTTTGAGTACAAAGCGAGCAGTTGCCATCAGCGCACCGGTATTACCCGCACTGACACAAGCTTGTGCCTGGCCTGTTTTGACCAGGTTAATAGCAACACGCATGGAGGAGTCTTTTTTAGTACGCAGTGCCTGTGACGGCAGCTCGTTCATAGAGACTTGCTGAGAAGCATGATGAATGACCAGGCGATCGCTGGTGCTCGCTTTTTGTAGCGCAAGCATTCTTTCTAGCGATGCACTGTCGCCGACCAAAATAAGCTTCAGTTGTGGGTAGGCAGATAAAGCCTGTAGCGCAGCAGGGACAGTGACTTCAGGGCCGAAGTCACCACCCATTGCATCAATAGCAACGGTATAATCCTTATAGGACTTCAATGGATTTACTCGTCTTCGTCTTGATCGGAGATGGTAGCGGTATTTACATCTACTACTTTGCGTCCGCGGTAAAAACCGGTGTCGGTGATGTGATGACGTCGGTGTGTTTCGCCAGTGGTGCTATCAACAGATAAGGTTGCGGTAGTGAGGGCATCGTGTGAGCGGCGCATGCCTCGGCGGGAACGGGTGACTCTGTCTTTTTGTACGGCCATTGTATTAACTCCAGATTGATGAAATTTTAAGGTCGGCCATTATGCCCGGTTTGGTCTTATTTTTGAAGCATTGTTTGAGGTTTTCGGGGGAATAACTCGCTATGTTATCAGCCGGGAGCAAGGCCAGGAGGATTCTGTTGTGTGGTTGGAGGAGCCACATTTGTAGGTTTTTTTTTAGCGGTCTGAAAAAAAGTACCTCCAACAAGACGATAGCGACTTCCTGGATCGCTGTTGAGAGAATCAGCCACAGGAGAAGGAATGGGTGAAGCAGCAGCTGCAGACGCATCAGGCGATGGTTCTATTCTGTTTCGGAGTGCAAAGGTATCAGGCAATGGTTTTGATTTGTCCCAGAATGTATCGAAGCTATAGACGTTATAGCGTGTACCATCAGGTCGGATAATGGGAACCATCCTGCCTACTAATCTAACATTGCCACCTCCGTGATTGTTCTTAATTTTCAATTCATACGTTTTGTGTAACTCTCTTGTTATAGGGTCTTTGAGTTCTTTGCTAAGTAGTTTAATACCAGGCTGATTCTCATCACGTGCAAATTTTACTTTTTTGGCAGTATATAAAAAATTCTTCCAATGTGTTCCCGCTTCTTTTTCTAAAACAGGGTCGGGGTGAATAGCAGCGTAAAATGTGACTCCATCTTTTTTAAATGGGAATAAGGTATTTCTCTCATCACCTGCTTTGTATATTGCTAGGTAACCCAATTCACGAGAAAGATCAATAACGCGACTGGGTGCCGGTGTTAAATTAGTAGTAGGGTATTTCTCATGCGGCACCCCTTTTCTTTTTTCCTTTTCACCCTTTCTAGGTGCTTTTTCTGCAGATTTTGCAGACAGTAGTTGTCTTTCTAATTTCCTTTGTTTTTCCAATGCCTTCGTAAGCTGTTGTTGCATATCTTTAGGCATGGGTAAAGGTTTAAAAGCGAATCTTTTCTTAAAAGACGCACTTTTTGAATTGTATTTAATTCTGGATAATTCTTGTTCTAGCAATATTGTTTGAAAAAAAATAGAGGCCATATATGCATCACGTCTAACATCATTTTTGCGTAATTGTAAATGAGCAAGAATTGGAGTGAGAAAAAAAATTACAGCACAACCAACTAGCGCGTAGAGAAAAGGTGATTTCTCGTTCTCTTTGACAGAAAGACTTAAGCCGATAGCCAGAATGATAGCCATCAAAATTTCTGCCTTTACTGCATTTTGAGTCATAATCTGAGTGTTTACTGGGCTGATAATTTCGTCCCATAAAGTGACGATTTCAGCCCTTACAAGACCAAGCCAAGGTATTTTTTTTTGTATTGTTCCTAACATGATGCTTTTTCGATTTTTAAATAACCCAAGAACCTGTTCCTTTTTTTCAGTAATCTTTTCAATATTTCCGTAAAATGTTGCCAGACTTTCGCGCGAAATTTGATTATTTTCAAATAAGTTGATAAGAGATTCAGTTATTGTTTTTTTGATATCTTGTTCTGAATTTTTAAGAGTTATCAAGAGTTCATTTACTGTTAGTTTCGGAAAATGA
>JBIIEG010000109.1:0-3916 GCA_044237955.1 Gammaproteobacteria bacterium | reverse complement strand
TAAGCCAGTGAATTCATCGCGCCATATTGCAGAGAGCTTAAAAAACCAAATAGAAAAGTCAGCGCGCAAATCAGATAGAAGGGCGTATGGGCTGCAATGAAAAAGAATAGAAAAATACAGACGCCGAGCAAACTAGTATTCAGTAATAAAAATTGCTTATAACCAAAAAAGCGTAACAAAAATAAGCTGAATGGTTTCGCGAGCAAGACGCCAATCGCGGTAGGTGCGAGTAATAGGCCAGCGATTTGTGCAGGATATCCTAAGCCAATCTGCAGCAATAAAGGGACTAAAAAGGGGATGCCGCCTAAACCGATGCGTGCAAATAAATTGCCTATGACTGAGATTTTAAAAGTACGCAGGCGCAGTAATTCTGTTTTGACGATGGGATTAGATCTTTGGCGAGAGTGCCAGGTGTACCAAAAAAATAATAAGAGTGCGCTAAAAAGGATGCCCCAAATCAATATGCTGGAGATGGCACTTTCGCTAAATGCAGACAGTGCAAAAGTGAACGCGGCTAAGCTGCCGCCAAAGGAGATAAGTCCTAGCTTATCCAGCGGGTGCACTTTCACGGGTGCACTGTAGATTAAATATCGTTTGGCTAGAAAAATAGTGACTAAGCCTACGGGAATATTCACCCAAAAAATCCACGGCCATGAAAAATAATGCGTGATAATGCCGCCTAAAACGGGGCCAAATAATATTCCCAATGCGGAAATCATGATGACTTGATTCATCGTATTGATGAGTTCATGGCGGCCAAAGGTGCGCATAATAATGAGACGTCCGATGGGTAATGTGAGCGCGCCACCGAAACCTTGGATAATGCGCGCGATGATGAGTGCAGATAAATTATGTGCAAATCCGCACAATACTGAGCTGGCTGTAAAAACAATGACAGAAAAGATGAACACGCGTTTGGCGCCGAATTTATCGGCCAGCCAACCGCTGATAGGGATAAAAATAGCCAGGCTTAACAGGTAACTGATGAGTGCGATTTTAAGGTCGATGGGATTGACGTTTAAGCTGTGTGACATCGCGGGGATAGCGGTGTTGATGATGGTGGTGTCGAGTCCTTCCATAAATAACGCGAAGGAGATAACCAGGGGGATCATGCGTTTGTGGAGAGGGGAGAGTTGCGTAGGCATAGCAGGCATACTTTAATCAGGTCATCAAATGGTAACTATGTATGTTATGGCAATAACGTTCTCATTCCCGCGAAGGCGGGAAACCATCCATGTACCGCTCCTATACTTATCTGTAATTTGAATGCATAAGAGAAAAAATACTTAGGCCTTATTTTTTAAGTATCTCCTTTGCATTATTGCCATACCGGGATGGTTTCCCGCTTGCGCGGGAATGACAAAATTCGTGCCGTGCAGTTACATTAAATAGCATGAATCACATTCGTCACAACGCCTAAGATATGTATGTCGTTTTCAGCGGTGATTTCAATCGGCATGAAGGCTTCATTTTCAGGCATTAAATACAGTGTGTGTTGTGTTTTTTCTAAGCGCTTAACAGTGAGTTGGCCATCTACAGCAGCAATCACAATTTTGCCAGAAATCGGTTCAATGCTTTTGTCGACGACTAAAAGATCATTGGTATGAATGCCGATATTTTTCATAGATTCGCCGGAAGCCCGCACTAAAAAAGTATGGCTGGGATTTTTAATTAAGAGTTCGTTGACGTCCAGGTGTGCTTCTACATGATCTTCAGCGGCTGATAGCGCGCCTGCTGCAACTGAGCTGCTGTAGAGGGGTACTTTATGACCGTTTGATGCCACATAAGATAAGACAGCTGTTTTCATCCGCTCAGGGATTCTCAGCGGTGTTGTCTTTTCTGCTTTATGTGGTCGACCTGCACCTTTGCGTGCGCCGCCTCGTCCCATGGGAACCTCCTGATTATTTTGCTGGCATATCTCTTGTGATTCAGTGTCCGCTGTCAGGGTCGCACATCCATGTGCTTTTGTTATTCTGTCCCTGACCACAAGCCCTGAAAGCAGACCCTTACTCACAACAGACATTGTGCCAATATGAATGAGCAGTTTTAGCTGTATCTTTTGAATATTGTACATTATTCAAAAATGGATTACTATGCACTCCGTGAGCATCAATAATTTCAATAGGAGTATGTCAATGCGAGTCAATCATAAAACATTTCGTTGCTGGGAAAATGCGTTGTTAGGCAAATATTACTTAGCATATATCGCGCGTGATTTATTTGGTAGCTGGAATGTCGTGAAAGCAAAAGGTAAAGTGGGGGAGGCAGCGAATGAGTTAGCCAGTGTACCTTGTCAGTCTTGGGAGGAAGCTGTGAAATTATTTCGAGCCACTCACCAGCAAAATCTGCATTATGGGTATCAGCCGACTTGTGTCAGCTTATGATCAATCTTAGAGCAGCATGTCAGAAACCAATATGATTCAAAAACCCTGGTTCCTCTACGTCATTGAGTGCCAGGATAACAGTCTCTATACTGGCGTCGCAGTTGATGTTGCTGCACGCTATGCCATGCACGAAAGTGGTAAAGGTGCGCGTTATACACGCTCTCACCGCCCTAAGCAGTTACTGGCTGTGATGGAATATCCCGATCGATCTGCTGCGTTAAAAGCAGAATGTGCTTTTAAAAAACTTAAATCCGCCTGTAAGCGAATATATCTACAAGAAAATTTTAAGTGTTTGTAAGCATTTCTCCTGGTGCAGTGTATCTCTCATTTTGGGTGGTATGTGGTTCCTGTGTCTCGCTCGAATGCAGGGTCGCACATCCTTGAAGATACAAAACCAGTATCTTCAAGTTGAATCGGTATATATCTGTTTTGTGATAGCGGGCGTGATGTATTTGAGTGCTGCTTTTGTTGCCTTTTTTTGTATTCCTAAATTAGAAGCGGCTTAGCCTGTCTAAAACGAGCCATCTACCTCGTCGTTGCGAGCGTATTTTGCGAAGCAATCCAGGAGAAAATATTAAGCAATCTGTTCAAAATATTTATTTGGGTTTTTTCTTGGGTTGCTTCGTCGTAAAAGACACTCCTTCTGAAGACCAGCTCCCGTTAGCCGTCATCCCGTGGATGGTTTGACCACGGGATCCAGGTCATAAGTGTTATTCTCACTAATGATTTAAAAATATTTTTGAACAACGCTTAATAACCTGGATCCCGTGGTCAAACCATCCACGGGATGACGGCTAATGGGAAACTCATCTGAGAATAACACTTATGACCTGGATCCCGTGGTCAAACCATCCACGGGATGACGGCTAATGGGTGGGGTGTTCGCAATGACGAGTGTTTAACTCAGCTAAGTAGACATCCCCACTCCTCCTGTTAGATAATTCCTCCACTTTACAAACCCAACCAGCAGATCGCTTATGACTCCCACGACTCAAATAATAAAAAAGCTCATCTTTTTAGGTACTGTATTCTGTATGGCTATGCCTGTTTATGTGTCCAATGCTGCCGATATGGCACAGGTTTCACGTCAGAATATAGCAGAGGTTGATGCGCTGGAAAGAGAAGGTGTGCAGGTACGGTTAACCGATAAGGTGACTGTGATTATGCAGGTAGACAGCCTATTTAGATTTCCCAGCAGTACACGATTGCAGGATTCTTCTCGTGCCAAAATACTGGATAACGTGGCAAGTCTGGTGCGCAGTTATGGCAACCGATTAGTGACCGTGAGTGGGCATACAGATAACGTGGGATCTGATGAAGCTAAGTTGAAGCGTTCTAAAAACCAGGCTGAAACAGTCGCTGCTTTTTTATGGTCTCAGGGTGTTCCCTTGAAGAATATACTGGTCATTGGTTGTGGTGATACTGAGCCTGTTGCTAGCAATAAAACACCCGAAGGCAGTGCGGCAAATCGGCGGATTGAAGTGGAGGTTGGGTAGGAAAAGTTCGTCATTGCGAAAGGCCCTTCTGAAGAC
>JBIIEG010000108.1:0-4007 GCA_044237955.1 Gammaproteobacteria bacterium | reverse complement strand
GGATGGTGGCGATGGCGGTGATGGCGGCAGCATCTATTTGCAGGCAAACATCAACATCAACACGCTGATCGATTTTCGTTACCAACGTCTGCACAGAGCAAAACGCGGTCAAAACGGCATGGGCAGCCAATGTACCGGCGCCAAAGGAGATGATCTGGTCATTTCCGTACCTGTTGGCACGATGGTCTATGACCTCGAAACAGATGAGCTTATCGCAGATTTAGTTCTCTCTGGGCAAAAAGCCTGTGTGGCCCAAGGTGGCTTTCACGGGTTAGGCAATTTACGCTTCAAAAGCAGCACAAACCGCGCACCGCGCAAAACGAGCGATGGCTCCCCAGGAGAACATCGACAGCTGCGTTTAGAACTCAAATTACTGGCTGATATCGGTTTGTTAGGACTGCCCAATGCTGGTAAATCCAGCTTTATACGCGCTGTTTCAGCAGCCCACCCCAAAGTCGCAGACTACCCCTTTACCACATTACATCCACAGCTGGGCGTTGTACGCGTAGACGATCAACGCAGCTTTGTGATTGCAGATATACCTGGGTTGATTGAAGGTGCCGCAGAAGGTGCAGGTTTAGGGATACAATTTCTCAAGCATTTAATGCGTACGCACGTTCTATTGCATCTGGTTGATATCGCCCCTGCTGATGGATCTGATCCCGTTGCTGCCATCAGAACCATCGAAAAAGAACTGCAGAAATATAGCCCTGAATTAGCAACCAAAGAACGCTGGCTGGTATTTAACAAAATCGATTTATTGCCCGAAAATAAAGTAGCTGCACACTGTCAGAAGATCATTAAAAAATTAAAATGGGATAAACCCGTTTTTCAGATTTCTGCTTTAAAAAAGGAAGGGACGCAGGCTTTGTGTTACCAGTTGATGGATCAACTATCATGACAACCGCACCAAAACCCAACACCGCAGGAAAACGCTTTAGAATTGCAATCAGCAAAGAAAAACCCCTGCAAATCATGGGTACGATCAATGCCTACTGCGCACGTATGGCAGAACACGCAGGCTACAGAGCGATTTATTTATCAGGCGCAGGCGTTGCCAATGCCTCTTTAGGATTGCCTGATTTAGGCATGACCAGTCTCAATGATGTGCTAGAAGACGCCCGCCGCATCACCGATACCACACAACTACCGCTCTTAGTAGACATAGACACCGGCTGGGGATCTGAATTTAATATTGCACGCACCATTCAGCAAATGATCAAAGCAGGTGTCGCAGCCGTACATATAGAAGATCAAGTCAGCACAAAGCGATGCGGACATCGTCCCGGCAAACAATTAGTACCTCCCGAAGAAATGGTGAGCAGAATTAAAGCAGCCGTAGATGCCAGAGTTGACGAAGACTTTGTTATTATGGCGCGCACAGACGCGTTAGCATCCGAAGGTTTACATGCAGCCATTGATAGAGCGGCTCAATATATAGAAGCAGGCGCAGATATGTTGTTCACAGAGGCTGTCACTACGCTAGATCACTATCAGCAATTTCATCACGCATGTCGTGTCCCCATTTTGGCCAATATCACTGAGTTTGGTTTAACACCGCTTTTTACTTTGGAAGAATTGCGCTATGCAGGTGTGAGTATGGTCCTTTATCCGCTGTCGGCATTCAGAGCGATGAATCATGCGGCATGGGCGCTGTATCAAACAGTACGCAAAGAAGGCACACAGAAAAAATTACTAGATAAAATGCAGACGCGTGAAGAATTGTATGAACAGTTAAATTATTATGACTACGAAAAAAAATTAACATGAAACCCTCCCGCATATTCATTATTGCATTGCTCCTCGCATTAGGGCTTTTGCAATACAAACTCTGGCTTTCTCCGGATGGCGTGCCGCAATATTGGCGACTCAAGCATCAAATTGCTGACATGGAAAACAGCAACACAGAATTACAAACCAAAAACGCACACGTGATGGCAGAAGTAGAAAACCTCAAACAAGGTAACGATGCCATTGAAGAACGCGCGCGTAATGATCTAGGGTTGGTGAAACCCAGTGAGGTTTTTTACCAGATTGCGCAGTAAATATTAACCTGTCCTAAAAAGTATTTTCTAAGACACGGCCTAATAAACCCCCTTCTGTCTGCAGTTCTCGACTTTTTTCTCTATGAGTGCCAGTCACTGCTCCTAATTTTTTGTGAAACCCCAACCCTTGTGTAGCAGCAGCTACTGCAATTCCCATTTCTACATCTGGGTCGTGATTCAGAGATTTTACTGGAGGTAGGTTACTTCTTGACGGGCTAGTTTCCGAGCTTTGTTCTTTAACAGCTAATGGTGGGCGCAAGTTACCCAGCTCACTTTTTATGGTTCCATTTCTTACATTGAGCAAACCAAGAACTCTTTTATTGGGTTCAGACATTAGATCTTCGTTGGCGCTGAAAAAGTTATATATATGACTCAATGAAGCATCAAGCGCTTCGATTTTATGGTAAAGAAAATTGGGTTCTTCAATTGTTTGATTTAAAATTTTATCTGCCTCAATATTGAGTGCTTTAAAATCTTCCATCAGCGTTCTTTGTACAGACTCAAGCATTGTCTGTATTTTAGGAATCTGTCTTTTTTGATCGAAATTTGCGTTTCTTGAATTTGAAAATGCTGTCAAGTATGCAAGTTGTGTGTTGAGTTCATTTAATAAGAGATTAGCGTCAGGTTTTAGTGTTTTTCTCCTTGAGCTTCTCTCCCGCTCTCTTATTTCTTCTTGCCTTGCTTCATTCATGCTTCTTTCTATATCTGCTGCCAGCCTTGCTTTTTCTGCCAAGCGTTCTGTTTCTTCCTCCAAAGCTTGAGCTGCTTGTCTTGCTGGTGCTTCAAGCGAGTCTAATTCTATCGATTTTAAATTAAATGCTAGCTGCGTTTCTAACAGGGATCCTCGTAGTTGTTCTATTTCATTAGATAACGCTGTTATTTGATCACTTTCTACTTTTTCACCAAAGAAAATAATTGCATGAAGTTTGATATAAGAATCACGGAGGTTTTCTAGTTTTTCAATATTGTCTATTCTTTTGTTAAGCTCAGCTTTAAGCAATTTAATCTCATTGTCTATTTTCTTTTTTGGATTAATGTCCTGTCCTGGCGCTTGCTCATCTCTTTTGTGATCTTTTACCAAGAGCTTTGAGGGATCAATTGGCGCATTATCTTCATCTTCTTTTGGTTGCACTAATTTTTTATTGGCTTCCTGAAATATAGCTATTCTATCAATTTCACTGTGTGGAGGGCAAAGCGATGAAAATCCGTTTATGAACTCTTCAGAATAGCTCTTTTTACCGAATTCTTTTTCAAGGTTCACTGCATCTGAAATCAATTTTATGACTTCTTTTATAGTGCTTTCAAAAATTCTTGTCATCTTTTGATCGATAGATGCTTTCTGAGCCTCAGATTTTGCTTTGTTTCTTATTTCAGGATCATCATCATCTTTTTGATCATCAGGATGTTTACCTTTTTGTACACCGTGTAGTTGTTCTATTTTTTCTTGACGGAAGCTTTCTAACGCCTTTTTTATTTCTGTTATGTTCCTGCGAACGCCTGAATTTTTTAGGTTTTGAGCAAACAGACTATCTATCCGGTCTAAGAAAGTCTTGAATTCAAGGCATTCGATCATGAAGTTAAGTGCTTCATTTGTATGTGGGGCAGATGTATGTGGGGAAGATTTTTTTTCTTTTTTATTTTTTCTGTTTTTGCCGTTAAGTTTTTTTATTTCCTTTATTTCCTTTGTTTTCTCTATTTTCTCTATTTGCTCTATTTGCTCTATTATCTCATTAAGCATTTCATGATTTTTTTTGTTTTCATATTTATCTAACTCCAAAGTAATAGGCGATTTATTTATTTTTTTTAGTAAATCACTTGCTTCTCTTGATATCTCTTGTTTAGTCATTTTGTTGTTGGCAATGGATTCATCAGATAATTCTTCTATCGGTAATTGTAAATTTATGAAAGAATGACATGCCGTATGTATTTCATTTTTGAGTTTATAGGCTTCCTCAGATGATA
>JBIIEG010000155.1:0-3042 GCA_044237955.1 Gammaproteobacteria bacterium | reverse complement strand
AAGCGACTTTATTGTTACATGTGATTGATGCACATCATCCTGATCGCCAGAATTACATCGATGAAGTGCAAAAAGTATTAGTACAAATCGGTGCAGACAAAGTGCGGCAGTTGCAGGTGTTTAATAAACTCGATTTATTGCCCTCACAAGCGCCACGTATTGATAGAGATGAAGATGGATTTCCTATTCGTGTTTGGTTATCTGCAACAACAGGTGCAGGGTTGCCATTATTACATCAGGCTTTGGGGGAGATACAGGGCAAACGCATCTAAATACAGGGCTCCCTCATTAAATAGTATCTAAAAAAGCGGATTACGTATTAGCAGTGAAAGGAAATCAGGGGCGTTTGCATGATGCTTTAGGAAACATATTTAAACGAGCGAAAGAACTTAATTTTAACGGGATGGTGTATTCAAGGAGTGAGACTTTAGTTAGAAGGAGGTCATGGACGTATTGAGAAACGATGTTGCACGGTGTTACCGCTGATGTATTTGTATGGATTTAAAGTGAAATGGAAGGGCTACAAAGTTTGATATGCATAGAGAGTGAACGCAGTATGAAAGGTAATAAAAGCGATCAAGTTGAACGAGAAACTCGATACTACATCAGCTCTTTAAAGCCTGAATCGGAAAAGATAGGAAAGGCGATACGTGCGCATTGGCGAATAGAAAATAATTTACATTGGCGCTTGGATATTACTTTTAGAGAAAACGAAAGTCGCATTCGAAAAGGGAATGCCCCTGAGAATTTTGCTTGTGTACGTCGCTTATCTTTCTTTATCGCTACTGAAGAAAGAAGATAGCTATAAAGGCAGTATTCGACGCAAACGATTTAGCGCTTTAATGCACAATGATTATCTAAACTGCTGTGCTTCGTACAAGTCAAAAATCGGCTGAAATTTAGATGCGTTTGCCCTGGAAAAAGCAATTTATACAGGTGCCCTTAATATTCCCTTAAGAATCATCGCTTATGATACTCGCCCACAATAAAAAAATATTTTCATCCACTAACCATAAAGGAGAAAAATCATGTATGAAGAGGCTCTTGCAAAATTGTACAAAATTTATACAAGCCAACTGTATGTTGTGTTTCTTTAACTGAATGAACACTACATATGGTGTTTCTCGGATGATTTCTGTTAATTTTGCAAGAGCCTCTGAAGAAAAACAGGTTTCTGACGAACATGATTGCACACCATTACATCGTGCGGTTCTTGAGGGTAACATTGATTTAATTGAAAGGCTTATTTCAAAACACCATAGCACCACAGTTCGCGACAAGAAGGGCAACACACCAATTCAGCTTGCCATTGATCAAGATAAAGGCCCCAACTGGGAAGCTGTAATAGCAATAGCTAGGGCAGCAAAGAGTGTTCCCGGTGATGGCTATAACTGGGTATTGCTTAAAGCCGTTGAAGCTAATCAAGCAGAGGCGGCTTTAGCGCTGCTTGAAGCTGGCACAGGGACTGAACTTTGTGGATCAGATGGGAACCGCCCATTACATTGCGCGGTTAAGAATGAAAACATTGCATTAATAAAAGCGCTTATTCTAAGAGGCGCCTCTACCACAGCTGAGAATAAAGAAGGCAACACACCAATTCAGCTTGCAAATCATTTCGAAAAAGAAAAATTGGAGGCAGTTTCAGAAGCAATAAAGGCTTCAGAAAAACATTTTAATAAAAAATGCAAAGATTTGCTTTCAGCAGCTCAGGACCATAAGACAGATGATGCTTTAGATTTGCTTGAAGCAGGCGCAGGAACCACTTTTTTTGCTGGGAAAGGTCAATATTCTCACGCATTACTTTCTGCCGTTATGATGCAAAACGGTCAATTAATAACCAATTAAGTTTGCCGGTATTCCTATGCAAAAGCTAATGCTTAATGAAGAAAATACGTTTCTTGATGTCCTCGGCGCAGCATTGCTTGAGGCAGCTAAACATAATCGAACAGAGGAGGCTTTAGACTTACTTAATAATCGCGCAAGAACTAACAAGCATGATGGAAAGAATATGTACACCGCATTACATTGGGCGGTTCATCATAACAACACTGAGCTATTCAAAGCGCTTTTTGAAAAAAAGGCTTCTATCCTTGCTAAAAATATAGACGACAAAACACCGATTGACCTCTTGATAGAAAAACAAAATTTTTTGGCGCTTACTCTTAAACACATTGAAGCAATTCAAAGATATTATAAATATGATCCGAAAGAGATTTGTAACTATATCAAACATATGGTCTTGGGCGAAATAAACACGCTGGCAGAAGAAAAACCTGATGCCGCATTAGCCAAATTGAGGGAAATATTGTGTCCAGAAAACGATCTATATAAATTTTTGAACAAACCTAGCCGTATGTTTACTGTTCATTTTGGTGATAAGACAGGAACAATACTAAAACTTAAAACACTAGAAGAAAAACTTGTCAATCAACTTTCACGTCAGCATGCCACTGGCAGCAAACCAAATTATAATGAGCAGTCGCATGGTCAAAATCCGAGTATCTTTTTTCGTAACTCCCCAGGTGCTTTAGAGGTTGTAGCCGAACATGGTCATTCCCGCGCAGGCGGGAAACCATCCAAGTAATGGTAATCATGCGAAGGAAATACTTAAAAAAATAGGGTTTAAGTATTTTTTCTCTTATGCATTAAAACTAAAGAATAAGTATAGGAGCATTACAGGATGGTTTCCCGCCTTTGCGGGAATCACAATATATGCTCATTCGACTTGAAGATACTGGTTTTGTATCTTCAAGTTCGAATACAAAACCAGGGGCCGCTTTTCGACATCCATGTCGATCACAGCATTCTGTTCATCCTGAAAATCCGGTTTTTTAAGGGGGGAAGTGTTTTGCTTACCCACTCAAAACGACATAGACCCAAAACGATTTAAAAATACTTTTGAAAAACGCTTATGACCTGGATCCCATGGTTAAACCGTCCACGGGATGACGGGCTGGCGCAACGGAATAACTCATGAACATCACGCGCCGCTCTGCTACCACAACACAATTAGATAACGTTGGATTACATCCACTATTACAA
>JBIIEG010000170.1:0-2797 GCA_044237955.1 Gammaproteobacteria bacterium | reverse complement strand
ACCTGTACTCTGGCGTGTGCACCACTACCCTCCCAGCTCAGCACAATTCCTTCTCCGAAATTAGCATGTTTTACACGACTACCCAAGGGAAAACCCCCTTCGGAAGAGGCGGAGGGAAAAGCAGAAACCGTACTTTTTCGATCACGCATGGTTGTGTTGCCCATCGTATAAGAAACAGGGCGAGAAATTTTTGCTTTCAAGCGGATTTCATTTAAACACTCAACTGGAATTTCTCGGATAAAGCGTGAGGGACGCTGGCGCATTTCCTGCCCTCTTAAATAACGCGTTTCTGCATATGTCAGGTATAGCTTACGCATCGCGCGTGTCATGCCCACATAACATAAACGACGTTCTTCTTCCAGCTGGGCTGGTTTTTGGCTCGACATGGCATGGGGGAAAAGACCTTCTTCCATGCCGGTTAAAAATACCAGGGGAAATTCTAAACCTTTGGCGGAATGCAATGTCATTAAGTGTACTGCATCTGACAAATGGTCTGCTTCATGATCACCGGATTCCAATGCGACATGCGATAAAAATCCAGCAAGGGGTGATAAAGCTGTGGCTTCTGCATCGGGTACAAACTGACTGGTTGCGTTAATCAATTCTTCTAAGTTTTCTACACGAGCCAACGCTTTTTCAGAGCGATCTTCTTGATGATGCGCCATCAAACCGCTTTTTATCAGCACGTATTCCGTTAAATCTTGCAATGATAAATGCGTTGTTACTTGTATCATATTTTCTATCAGTGATAAAAAATGCGCTAACGCGGTGGTGGCACGTGAAGACAAGAGTTGATTTTGGGTGAAATGCTGCGCTGTTTTCCATAAAGATACATTGTTTTCTTTGGCATATTCTCGCAAGGTGGTTAATGTTGTTTCGCCGATACCGCGTGTTGGCATATTGACAATGCGTTCAAACGCACCATCATCATCAGCGTTTGACATCAGGCGCATATATCCCAATACATCTTTAATTTCCGCGCGTTCAAAAAATTTCAACCCGCCATAAACACGGTACGCCATATTCGCTTGTATCAATTCCTCTTCTAGTACGCGCGATTGTGCGTTAGAGCGATAAAGGATCGCGGCTTCTTGTCGCTTGCCACCTTGTTTAATCCATTCGCGTATTTGATTGATAATGAAACGCGCTTCATCTCTGTCGTTGAATGCGGCATACAGTGATACTAATTCACCTGCATCGTCTTGCGTCCATAAATTTTTGCCCAATCGATTTTGGTTGCAGGCAATGACTGCATTGGCAGCTTGCAAAATAGTGGCGGTGGAGCGATAGTTTTGTTCTAAGCGTATGGTTTTTACGTTTGAAAAATCATTCACAAAACGGCGCAGGTTTTCTACTTTAGCGCCACGCCAGCTATAAATAGATTGATCGTCATCACCGACCATCATTAACTTGGCAGATTGCCCTGCTAATTTTTTGATCCACTGATATTGAATCCAGTTGGTGTCTTGAAACTCATCGACCATGATGTGTTTAAAACGCTGTTGATACTGCGCTAACAGATCTGGATGCGACTCCCACAATTCATAGGAGCGCAGCAGTAATTCTGAAAAATCGACCAGCCCGCTTGTCCGACAAATTTCTTCATAGCCACGATATATTTTGGTGTGCATTTCGTTAAACATGTCGCCGTCTTGCACTATTTTATCGGGGCGTAATCCTTCTTCTTTTTTCGCATTGATAAACCATTGTGCTTGACGTGCAGGCCAGCGTTCTTCGTCTAAATTGAAATTTTTAATCACGCGACGCACGAATCGCAGTTGGTCGTCACTGTCGAGTATTTGAAAAGATTGCGGCAGTCCTGCTTCCATCCAGTGTCTGCGCAATAAACGATGTGCCAGGCCGTGAAAGGTACCTACCCACATGCGCTGCATGGGATATTGCAGCATGTTTTCCAGGCGGTTACGCATTTCAGCGGCTGCTTTATTGGTAAAGGTGACGGACAGGATTTCATCGGGTGACACACCGTGCGTTTCAACCAGCCAGGCAATACGATGGACTAATACACGTGTTTTTCCGCTGCCAGCGCCTGCCAGCACTAACAGGTGATGCAATGCTGCTGTCACAACAGCGCGTTGTGCTTCATTTAGGGAATCAATAATGGAGAGATTAGGGAGCGTATTCATCTTGTTAATTCTATCCTATACTTGTAGTGTAGTTTTACCACATCTTAAACCACATACTATTATTTTGCGCTACTTTATGAAAAAACAAATCTATGTTATTGCCTTGTTATTAGGCCCCATTTTCTCAGGGGTAGTGGTTGCTGCAGAGAATGCCATTACCAATAACAACGCTACGCTTTTGCCAGCAAACAATAAGCCCGACCTGCCCACGCAACAGAGATTTTCTTCTGCTAACACGGATCTGGTGCGTGATATTTGCCCTCTTGTAGGACGTCTCGTCACAAACTCTCAAACCCATCAATGGGGAGCGCCGGGTGGCTGGAAAACCACATCGCCTTCTTTTTTACACTCTGTCGATGCTTTTTTAGGCGCCCAATGGGTCGGTGTTGGTATTGGAGAGGTGATTTGTATTTATGGCAAAATAGGTCGAAGTGATTTTCCGATTACGTTGCAGCGCAAACAACTGGTACCTGCACCTGCGGGAGAGGGAATGTGGTCAACCGATAAGGGCGGATATATGGAATGCAAATCTAATAATATCGAGGAATGTCCGTTTTTTGTTCAAGTCCCCAAAAAGGGAGCGAGTGTGTATGATCAATTAGATTTTCATAAAGGTAAACCTGTGGAAGACAATAATTAAATGCATGCACACT
>JBIIEG010000182.1:0-2627 GCA_044237955.1 Gammaproteobacteria bacterium | reverse complement strand
ATCTGGTCGCCAGGTTTAATGTCATTATAATCTTTCACACCAATACCACATTCAGTACCGCTTTTTACTTCAGCCGCTTCATCTTTGAAGCGGCGTAAAGATTCTAATTTGCCTGTGAAAATCACCACGTTGTCACGTAACACGCGAATGGAACTTTGTTTGCGCACAATGCCTTCCATCACCAGACAACCTGCAATAGCGCCTAGTTTTGATGATCTAAATACGTCTCTGACTTGCGCTAAACCTGTGATCGTTTCTTTAAAGAGTGGTTTGAGTAGACCGGTGAGTGCCGCTTTTACTTCATCCAGCAGATTGTAAATAATGCTGTAATAACGCAGATCAACACCTTCAGTTTCAGCTAATTTGCGACCGCCAGCATCAGCGCGCACATTAAAGCCTATTAAAATAGCAGAAGAGGCAATGGCTAAATTTACATCAGATTCGGTAATGCCGCCTACGCCGCTGGCAATAATATTTACTTTAACTTCAGAGGTGGAGAATTTAATGAGCGAATCGCTGATGGCTTCTACAGAACCTTGTACGTCGCCTTTTAGTACGACATTCAATAACGCAGTTTGTCCTTCGCCTAATTGATCGAAAATATTTTCTAGCTTGGTAGCGCGTTGTCGGGCTATTTTGATATCGCGATATTTGCCTTGGCGGAACAATGCGACTTCTCGTGCCTTTTTTTCAGTAGGCAATACAACCGCTTCTTCACCTGCACTGGGAACGCCTGAGAGTCCAATAATTTCAACGGGCATGGAAGGTGTGACCTCTTCCAATTTTTGTCCATGATCATCGACCATCGCACGTACGCGACCATATTGGCCGCCGGCTAGTAAAATATCGCTTTTTTTCAAGGTGCCGCTTTGTACTAAAATTGTTGCTACAGGGCCACGACCTTTATCGAGTCGAGATTCAATGATGATGCCGCGTGCGGGACCCTCTGTGGGTGCGCTTAAATTGAGCACGTCAGCCTGCAACAAAATACGATCTAGTAAATCATCTACTCCTTGTCCTGTTTTAGCAGAGATGGGTTGGAACATCACATCCCCCCCCCATTCATCCGAAATCACTTCGTATTGAGAGAGCATTTTACGTACTCTTTCAGGATCAGCGCCGGGCTTATCTATTTTGTTGATTGCAACAATTAGAGGGACTTTTGCAGCTTTTGCATGCTGAATCGCTTCAATGGTTTGTGGCATCACGCCATCGTCTGCCGCAACAACGAGTACGACGATATCCGTACATTTCGCACCGCGTGCACGCATGGCAGTAAATGCTTCGTGTCCTGGTGTATCCAAAAATGTAATCACACCTTTGGCAGTATTCACCTGATAAGCACCAATATGCTGGGTAATACCGCCGGCTTCACCGCTGGTGACTTTGGTGCGACGTATATAGTCGAGAAGGGATGTTTTGCCATGATCGACGTGTCCCATGATGGTCACAACAGGTGCGCGTGGCTTGCCTTCAAAGGGCGACTCTTCTTCAGTTGTTGCAACCAGACTTTCTTCTAATGCGTTGATGTTCACAAGCTTGGGGGTATGACCCATTTCTTCTACAACAATCGCAGCGGTTTCTTGATCGATGACTTGGTTGATGGTTGCAATGGCGCCCATTTTCATCATCACCTTGATGACGGCGGCGGCTTTGATGGACATTTTTTGAGCGAGATCCGCTACGCTAATACTTTCAGGAATCCCAATTTCTCGTATAACAGGTGTAACCGGTTTAGAGAAAGCGTGTTCTCGCTTATTATTGGATGAGGTGACCGGTGTGATTTTTTTATGAGACTGTTTTCTATGACGAGGTATATGACGTGAGACCGTGTCGTCTTCATCATCACTTACAGCACTGATATGAGAATGACGTGTAGGGACCTGACGTAATTTTTTCTTCTTGGCGCGTTTTTGTTCTTCGCTCTCTGTTTCTGCAGGTGGTGGGGATAAATGACGTGCGGGCGCCGAAGCAGGCGTCGTCTCTACGGTAGCTTGTGCATTTTTTCCTTTTTCAACACCTTTGGCGGACTTGGTTTTCTCCGTTTCAGTCTCGGTTGTTGTGGCTGATTTTTTTGCGGTTTTAGCTTTTTCAATTTGTTTAGGCGCTGTATTGTCAAAACCGCTTGTGACAGCAGGCGTGTCTATTTTAACTTCGGTCGCTGCTATGCGTTTAGGGCGTCGAAACACCACATTAACGCTACTTTTCCCTTGCTGTTTTAGTGCCCCAACTGTGGTTTCGGTGGGTGCTAGTTTTTTAGTTGCAGCAGCTGCAGTCGTTGCGGCTGTTGAAGTTCCATTTGCAGCTGAAGATCGGGTGGATGATAGCTGAGCTTGCCCGCTTTTTAGAAAAGCCAGTAACCCACGCTTTTGTTCGCCAGTTAAAATTTGTTTGGCATCCGTTATTTCAATGCCCGCTTTTTGTAGAGACGATAACAAACGCTCTTCGGGGATGCGCATTGTTTTTGCAAATTCTGTAACGGTCATGTCAGCCATAGTTTAGGATCGCTTAATTTACTTTAAAAAATTAGTTTTCTATTTTGTTAACTACTCACGGGCAATGCGCCTGAATATTTTTTTGCTTTTTTTCTCCTCTCCCTACCCTCTCCCTAAAAAGAAGGGAGAGGA
>JBIIEG010000137.1:0-3304 GCA_044237955.1 Gammaproteobacteria bacterium | reverse complement strand
GCCTGCGGTCGATCTCATTCCTGACAAAGCCTATCAAGTATTTGTCACACAGCTAGGACCATTATGGACACACGTCACGGCATTGCCACCACACGCCAAAGCGCTTTTTGCTGCATTGGCAGCCTGTGGGAATCACGATCGTGATGCTGCTTTTGAACTTTTAAATAATATTTCTCGATCATCTGAAAATCAGAAATTAGATTTCACGGGGATAGACCCCTTGCTGGCCAAACACTTTAATACTAAGTTGGTTATTCGCGTGCTACAACGACACGCTTATGTCACAACTATTTTTCTGTCTATGATGGAATTAGCGCGTACGGATGGTGTATTCGCAACGAGTGAATTTTTATGGTTAAAACCACTCGATAGAAAATTATGGTATGTGTTGAATACGGTAGGTCGATATACCTCTGTGCCAGAAGCATCAGGACCTTATGCGCACTGGTTAGCAGAAAAAAAATGGGGTGGACCTTTGCGTACACCCATGATGGAAGAAGCGGTTAAAGCAATGGAAGGTGCTTTAGCTGATATTCTTTACGAACCTGAGGAAGACTAAACTACTCGCCACAAAAGTAATTGTTTGTGGCACGAGTTGTCGTTCCCGCGAAGGCGGGAATCCATCCTGGGGTTGCAATCATGCGTAGAAAATACTTAAAAAATAAGACTTGAGTATTTTTCTCTTATGCATTTAAACACAAATTAAGTATGGAAACGGTACGTGGATGGTTTCCCGCCTTCGCGGGAATGACAGCATTGCTAAGTGCACGGCCGTGGATAGTTAAAAAAATTAAGGGTTAACCCAAATGGCAGCACGTTCACTTCGCGGTTTAGAAGAGAGACATGAACAAAAGTCGGCGCAACTATTGCGAGACGTCCGTCCGCTTGGTCAACGTTTTGCCGATTTTTTAAGAAACCCGCTCTACGCAGCCTATACCATCATGATGTTAGCAGCCACCAGCGTTGCTTTCTCAATGATTGCCGATATCTGTGGGATATTAGGCATCCTGCTGTTTTTATTCACCATGCTGCGAAAAACCACCTTACCCTTTCGTTTGCCCATGCGTTCTGGCCGTCTGGATCATAATGACATAGCGCCAGGTTCTAACAAACCTAGAAAAGCACGTGGCATTTATTTTTTTGGCAATCAGCTCCAAACCGATCAAGAATTGTGGTTTGGTAATGATGATATGCGAACACACGTACTTATTTTCGGCTCTACAGGTAGTGGTAAAACAGAAGCACTCGTTTCTTTAGCCTATAACGCACTCGTTCAAGGCAGCGGTTTTATTTATGTAGACGGTAAGGGTGATAACTCTTTGTTCGCTAAAGTTTTTTCTATGGTCCGATCCATGGGGCGTGAAGATGATCTACTGTTAGTCAACTACATGACAGGTGCCAAAGATATTATAGGGCCACAAAAACGTCGTCTTTCTAATACGATGAATCCCTTTGCAATTGGTTCTTCGAGCATGCTTTCACAGCTTGTCGTGAGTCTAATGGATAGTAGTAGCGGTGGTGGGGATGGAGACATGTGGAAGGGGCGAGCGATTAACTTTGTTGAGTCTCTGTTGAAAGTGTTGGTTGCAATGCGAGATGCAGGTCATATTCTGTTGGACGCAAACACCATCCGTAATTATTTTGGACTAGATCGCGTAGAGGCGATGGTTACTGACAAGGCATTTATTCGAGACGATCAAGATCCCATCAGTATCGAAGGTTTTCCAGATGTCGTGCTAGAGCCGATTAAAAATTACCTGCACAACTTGCCGGGTTATAACAAAACGAAAAAAGGCCAACAGGTATCACAAGTGTTGGAGCAGCACGGTTACATAACGATGCAGTTGACGCGTGTATTCGGTTCGCTAGCAGATACATATGGCCATATCATGCGTACCAAGCTGGCAGAGGTAGATTTTAAGGATGTGGTTTTAAATCGACGTATTTTGGTTGTATTGCTCCCTGCGCTTGAAAAATCACCGGATGAATTAGCCGCATTGGGTAAAGTGATCATTGCTTCCTTAAAAGGCATGATGGCAGCAGGTTTGGGTGATGCGGTAGAAGGTGAATACCGAGACTTAATTCAACGCAAACCCACAAACGCGCCCACACCTTACCTATGTATTCTCGACGAATATGGTTATTACGCGGTGAAAGGTTTTGCGGTTGTGCCAGCCCAAGCACGTTCCTTAGGTTTTTCTGTTGTCTTCGCAGGGCAAGATTTACCCGCCTTTCAAAAAGCATCCAAAGAAGAAGCATTGTCTATCGGTGCTAACACCAATATCAAAATTTGTATGAAGTTAGAAGATCCTTTGGATACCTGGGACTTCTTTACGAAAACAGCCGGTGAGTCTTATGTCACACACGTGAAAGACTTTCAGACAGATGCCAAAAGCATGAGCAGCACTTACCAAGACAGTAAGAGTGCTCAAGTAGAAAAAAGAGCGCGTATCGATCTGCTCGATTTGAAGGAACAGCGTGAGGGCGAGGCGCATATTTTCTTCAGGTCAAAACTGGTCCGAGCCAAGATGTTTTATGCCAATCCGCCTGCTGTAAAGAAGATGCATTTGAATCAGTTCTTGAAAGTAGATTCTCCTTTAGATAACCTGCTTTATCAGATGAGTCAGGTATTAAGACGCTTTGATCAGATCAAAGAAGATGAAACACTTTTTCAAGAAATAACCATTCCATCTGATGATTTGGATAAAGTATTACACTCCATTCAAAAGAATGAATCACAGGTTACCGCTATTGAAAAAGCAGTTTCAGCATTGTTGGCTTATCGTGAAGGAGATGTGCTTGAACCTGATGCAGTAGAAGAAGTACTGCCTTTTGTTTCAGAAGTTGAGCTCAACCTATTCACGCCTTTACGCTTGTCGGATAGACTGCATGGCTCTATACTCGCGAAAGATATTGATTCTTTTGTGATGGCTTTCATGGATCCTAAACCACTGCGCGAACATCTCATGTCGATAGAGCGTTTGTCGGGACAAGGAGAACGACGTGCCAGAAGTGTTGCGAAAGATGTTGTGAAAGATATGCAGCTGGCGACACATTATCCGCCTGTCATCAGTAGAAAGATCCTGCCTTCAGAGTTAGCGGCGATGGTGGTAGAACTGATAGGGCATATTGCACTGAAAAAAGAAACGCCTAAAACTGATGCGCCTCCGGCGTAGTACGTTGTCCTGATAATTTTGCCTATGTAGTAGTGTTGTCATTCCCGCGAAGGCGAGAACCCATACAAGGATGGCGCGAGAAAATGGATAGGTTCCCGCCTTCGCCGGAATGACAGGCCTTTTTTCAG
>JBIIEG010000106.1:0-4203 GCA_044237955.1 Gammaproteobacteria bacterium | reverse complement strand
ATGGCTTTACAATCATTTGCCAAAAACACATATCACCTGGAGCCCGTGGACAAACCATCCACGGGATGACGGGCTGGCGCGAGATGGTATTTTTTACGATCTTTCACCAGGGCAGGGACACCGCTCCAACTCACTCAACGCACGCAATTGATCCCAAGACAATGCCAAACAGTGATCAGGTTTTTTGATCGGCAAGCATACAAACTGCGCACTACCTTTAGTGACACTTCCCACACACTTTTTCCACTCTGGCACAGATAAATATTTAGGTGGCAACATCGCCCAACTACCGCTGCTGACTAATAAAAATATGCCTAACATCCGAGAGAAGATTTTCATGATGAAATACCTCCTTAAAAATACGTTTAGATGCTTGTTAATACTCGCCTATATCATACCAGTACTTGCCACTGCGCAGCCTAATTCAGTAGAACAACAACTAGCAGCACTTGAAAAGGCTTCAGGTGGACGACTGGGTGTATCCGCAATCAATACCGCAAATAATACCCAGATACACTATCGATCCGAAGAACGTTTTCCCTTTTGCAGCACATTCAAAGTGATAGGCGTTGCAGCGATTTTAAAACAGAGCATGACAGATAGCGCTTTGCTAAAACAAAAAATCACTTATACCCAACAGGATATCGATGAATCAGGTTATGCACCAGTGACTAAAAATCATGTTGCAGGGGCAGGGGGCATGACAATCAGTGAACTGAGTGAAGCAGCTATCACACACAGTGATAATACAGCGATCAATCTGTTAATAAAAAAATTAGGGGGATTGCAGTTCGTGAATGCGTTTGCTCGCTCTATGGGAGACAACACATTTAGATTAGATCGTTGGGAACCGGCACTAAACACAGCGATACTAGGAGACGTGCGTGACACATCAACACCTGCTGCTATGGCAAAAAGCTTACAAAAACTAGCATTGGGTGATGTGTTAGATTTGCCACAACGTGAGCAGCTATTGATGTGGCTAAAAAATAATACAACGGGAGATTTGAGAATTCGCGCGGGTGTACCCAAAGGATGGATGGTAGGCGATAAAACAGGGACGGGTAGTTATGGCACAACCAATGATATTGGCATCATCTGGCCACCAAACGCTAAACCGATTATCGTGGCTATTTATTTCACGCAAAATAAAAAAGCCGCAGCGCCTCGCAATGAGGTGATTGCATCGGTAATGCGGGTGTTGGTTTCTGATAAAAAATTAATAGTATTCGAAAGCGGATGATTTTTTTTGGTGCTTATCTAGTAATGCTAACCTCTCTTCTTTTTTTTTATAACTGTTTTTTAAAAATTGTTGCCCTTGCGGGGGCGCTTTTGATCGCTCTTTAGGCGCCTCTAATTCACCAACTTCGTTTTTTTGATGTTCCTCTGCCTGCTCCTCTGCCTGCTCCCCAACCTGCTCCTCAACTTTTTTAACCTTCGGTGTCTGTTCTGGTTCTGGATCTCTCACAGCGGCAGCTGGGTTAGCTTTTCTTGCAGCGTCTTCTTGTAGTTCTTTTGCTGAAAAAAGATCAGATACATAAGAGTGTCCTGACCCTGCTTGAGGATCATCGGCAGGAGGAGTTGTAGGCGCCTGTTTTAGTTCTGGATCCGGAATAGCAGCAGCTGGGTTAGCCAGAGCAGCAACACGCGCGTTATCCCAAGCTTGTCCCTCAAACATCTTTTTTTGACGTTCCGCTTGCAGCTTTGCACTATCTTTTGCTGTCCTATCAATTTTCTGGTCACCTACTTGCTTTGCTCGCGCCCGTTCATTTTCAGCCTCATAAAATGAGTGTACTGCTACCACAAGGCAAGCCAATGAGAATACAGCAGCAGGAATCGTGATTAGAAAAGAAATATGCTCCGAGATAGATAAAAAAACGGGAATATCGATGAATGCTTTTTTCAATACCTCTGATACAGCAAACGTAATAGGAAACACAAAACCCAACACCGAAAATATATAACCCCTAAATTGAGCATTTTGTGGTGCTGGCTCGTCTAGTAACAACTGTCCTTTTTTGTGCAGCATGCCTAACGCATTCAGTGCTTGCCACAACTTCCATAACACGACGACTGTCGGTATACCAACAGCTGAAACAATAGGCGCGATTTTCAAAGGACTGAATGTGTAAAAAAAAGACAGTGGTGATATCTGCTCAAAAAAACCAAATTGTATCAAAGCTATCACGGCAATCGCACTGGTAATCAGTGCCATGAGGAGCCCTAACAAAATCTGTTTTGTTTTAGGAGAGACACGAGAAGTGACTCCAAGTCCGATTGTTAAAACTGCAGACAGCGCTATCACAGAAGTCAGAACAGGCCCTTTAATAAACCATGACAAATCAAAAGAGCTTAATACGGTTAGTGTCAACACAGCTAACAAAATAGCTGTCAAGATAGAATAGAAAACAATAGATGCCAGGTTTTCAAAAAAAACTTCTATTGGATCTAAAGTAAGGCGTAGCCTATCTTTTAATATTTGTTTTAAATTTTCTTTTGGCGTTTCTTCTATAGCAGAAATCAGTTTTTTTGTGGTAGGGCTGACATCTACTTTTGGCAGTTTCAATATTTCTATCGGTATTGCTGCTTTGCATAGCGCATTATTTTGGACAAGCAGAATTTTAGGCAGGTATTTTTGATCTGCATCAAGTAATTCCATTCTTTCTTTTTCAGTTTTTGGAGCTGATCTTATACGACGAGCTCTAACGTTATAATCAACAAACTCAGCCCCATTTGTTTCCGCCGCTGCTTCCTGAAGAATAGCTTCTAGAGTAGTCACATAACCAAGACTCGGACTGGTGTAATCAAAAAATTTATCGAAAATACCACGTAAAACCACTATTTTAGAAAGCAGGGCCTCACGTTGTTTTTTATCTTCTGGGTATAAGTGAATAAAAAGAGGAATCAATACAGAATACCAATCGTGTGCTGAAACCTTTTTTGGATCTGGAAACAGATTGGTTATTTCTTGAAGAAGCGCTGTAATTTTCTGAGCAATCGGTAAATAGGGAGTTGGCAGGTAATATCTCCCAGGTTCCATATCTTTCCCTATCTTGATAATTTTTTTAAACTCATCGTTACCTAATAGGGCCTTTATTTTTTCAACCTCAGCGCTATGTTCCCCAGGTCTAGAAGCATTGTTCGCCAACCAAATAGCACCGGAAATAAAAGAGGCATCCAGATTATCATCCAGGCTTTCCAACATCTTGCAAATATCGCGCGCGAGATTTTTTATAGATGGAGCAGCTTGCTCTTCTTTTTTTTCTTCAACTTCTCCCTCCATAACATCAATACCCTCAAACGCTAGTCGTACTGGAGTACCTCCATTTCGTCTGTCGGTTGACTTTTTTCGCTGTTGTTGTGGCGTTGCCGCTGGATTTCCTGCCGGGCTTCTTCCTAATTGTGTTTTTAGCAGCCTTCTTCCTTCACCCAATTCTTTTTGATGCTCTTCGTCCCATGCTTTCGATGCTTCTGTTATCACTCCTCCTACGGGCACTTCTTCTAACGCGCGACATTCATTTTCTTCTTGCTGCTCAAGTGATTGATTAGCTAATCCCAAAGGGTACAAATCATCGAATCGTTTTTTTAGTGATTGTTTTAATTTTTCTTTTAATGTCCCATCTGCTCCCTTTTCTTTTCTTTGTATTTTTGTATGCAATTTTTCGAAAGCTTTTTTATATTTTTCAGCATCTAGCTTTTTTTTCATGGCTCTACGCAATGCATCATGCTGAGTTAATTCTTTTTGAATAAACGCTTCAAGATCGAATGAGGAAAGATCAGTGTTTTTCACCTGTCGAATCCATTTTGCGAATAACTGATTAGTTAATTCTGGCACAAACAAATCACTTAATGTGTATATTTTCCCCTCGAAGGATTCTCCTTTTTTTAGGATAGCATATGCTAAAGTGCAATCTTTCCTTTCATCTTTTCCACCTAAAAAAATGAGTTTTTCTGCACTATCTTCTTCCGACGAATCAAATTCCTCTGATTCCTCCATTTCTAAAGTTTCTTCACATACAGCGCCATTCATAATCGCATCAATCACGCCACGACATATCTCTGGCAGGACTTCAATGGGATCTTTTTCTTCAACTTCTGTCTTCTCACCTGAAAGATCAGCGACCAGACAACCAAGCGAGAACGTCAAGTTGCTTGCAGCAAAACTTGCTTCATTATTTATATTTAAAGGTTCAAAAAATATTT
>JBIIEG010000105.1:0-4238 GCA_044237955.1 Gammaproteobacteria bacterium | reverse complement strand
TTTCAGCGGGCATTGCTGAACAAGGATTGTTTATGACAAATAATGTCTCCCTATTTCGCAAAGAAGCACTACAAGAAATCACCTCCCCTGAGCAGTTAGATCAACTCATCCAAGTTGTCACGCCTCGTGCCTGGCTCGCCGCAGGTAGCGTCTATGCTATTTTGTTATTCCTTATCCTTTGGTCATTTTTAGGCAGTGTTCCCACACGCGCGGATGGTTATGGGATTTTGCTGGCTGGGGGTGGCGATGTGTACAGCGCGGTGGCCCCTGATGGTCCTAGCCGAGTACAAAAATTTCTAGCCAATCCGGGCGATAGAGTCTCTAAAGATCAGCCGCTTGCTATATTGTCTCGCCCTGATCTTGCAGAAGAAATCCAACTGACCGAAAAATATCTGGCTGCGCTGCAAAATAAATATACGCAGCTTTTAGCAGAATCACAGGAAAAAATTGCCACACGTCAAAAACAAACCACAGAACAACAAGTATCCGAGCAACGTGCAATAGAAAATGGCCAAACTAAAGCCGAAAACTTACGAGTGCTACTCGCGAATAGAGAAGAAGGATTTAGGCGGGGGATAGAAACACGTCAGAATGTGAGTCAAACAACACAAGAATATTACAACGCTAAAAATGAAATAGAAAATCTCTCTAATCAACTGGTACAGGCGCAAATCGCACAGGATAATTTTGTTGATCAATGGCGCGAGCAGTTGCGTACATTACAAATGAAAATAGATGATGAAAATCTAAAATTTTCAAATTTAAAAAAACGCTTGAATCTTTCTACCGAGCTCAAAGCCCCTATTGCTGGCGTGATAACGCATATCCCTTTAGCCATTGGCAGTATTGCGAATATAGGTACGCCTTTAGTGAATATTGCAAGCGAAGGTTCAGGTTTAGATGCGCTCATTTATGTACCTGCACAATTAGGCAAACAGTTGAAAGCCGGTATGCGTGCGCAAGTGACACCCACCACTGTTGAAAAAGCAGAATTTGGCAGTATTGATGGCAAGGTCGTCAGCGTTTCGCCTTTTCCAGCCACGCCAGAAGCTATTCAAGCAGCTTTGCAAAATCAAGATTTAGTCAAAAAATTTACCGAGAAAGAACCGCCGATTGAAGTGAGAATTCGTTTGCAAAATAATTTAAAAACTTTCAGTGGTTTGAAATGGTCATCGGCACAGGGACCTCGCCAGGCCATCACACCGGGCACATTAGCCAATGCCATGATCACCATTCGTGAACAAGCCCCCATCACACTATTTATCCCTGCGCTTAAAAAATTGATGGGGATACAATAGGCCTATGCAGTTTTACGCTTCTCAAAAAACAAAAGTCCAAACACCTACCCTGTTGCAAATGGAAGCGACAGAATGTGGGGCAGCTGCACTAGGCATTATTTTAGCTTTTTATCAATGCTATGTGCCGCTCGAAGAACTACGCATTGCCTGCGGTGTATCTCGCGATGGCAGCAAAGCAGTCAATATTCTAAAGGCAGCGCGTCGCTATGGACTCCAAGCACAAGGCGCAAAAGTAGAAACAGCAAGCTTGGAAGATATGCCATTTCCCCTGATTGCTTTTTGGGAATTTAATCACTTTTTGGTGATTGACGGATACGATGCCAAAAAAGTGTATCTCAACGATCCTGCCACAGGTCCAAGAACGGTGACGCACGAAGAGTTTAGTCGTGCGTTTACGGGCGTGATATTGCTCTTTGAACCTACGCTTGAATTTCAACCGGGTGGCGAAAAAATAACATTGCGCAGTATTCTGACACCACGCCTGAAGGGCCTTAAAAAATCATTACTGTTTGTTATTTTTGCAAGCTTGGCGCTCGTGATTCCGGGCGTCCTTATCCCAGGCTTTACCAAAGTTTTTATCGATGAGGTGTTGGTCAAAGAACTCTCAGGATGGTTGTTACCCTTACTTTGGGGAATCGGGATCACCGCTATTTTGCGTGCCATACTGTCGTGGTTGCAGCAATATTATTTATTGCGTTTGCAGATGAAAATTGCGGTGGACTCCTCTGCACGTTTTATCTGGCATGTGCTTCGGCTGCCATTTACGTTTTTTACCCAAAGGATGATAGGCGATATTGAATCGCGTATTTCTGCCAATGATGCGATTGCACGATGGCTGTCGGGGGATCTTTCTACCAGTGTGGTGAGTTTAATCAGCATGCTGGTGTACGCAGTTATACTGTTTCTTTTTGATTGGCAATTGACCTTGATTGCGATGATAGCAACGGCGCTAAATGCCGCTTTATTGTTGCATGTGGCCCGCGGTATCGCCAATAACAGCCGACGTTTGCAGCAAGAATTGGGCAAATTACGAGGCGTTCAAATGGGTGGTCTGCAAGCGATTGAGACACTCAAAGCGACGGGCGGTGAAGATGATTTTTTTCAACGTTTTGCGGGGTATCACGCCAAAACGATCAACAGCCAACGCAGCATCCAGGTATACTCTCTTACCCTCAAAATACTGCCGCAATTCTTAACAGGCCTTGTGTCGATCATTATCTTGGGTCTAGGAAGTTGGCAAATCATGCAAGGATATCTCAGCGTCGGTGCACTGGTTGCTTTTCAAAGTTTGTTGATCAGCTTTAATCAACCGCTGATGACCCTGTTGGATATGGGTAATCAGTTGCAGCAAATACGTGCGCATCTCACCCGTGTAGAGGATGTGTTTAAACATCCAGAAGATCCACGCTTCTCGATAGCCGAACCCGAAACAGAACCAGAGCCTTCCCCGCCACTGCCTAAGCTTCAAGGCAAGCTCGAACTACACGATGTGTGTTTTGGTTATTCTCCACTGGAACTACCTCTCTTAAAAAATATCAGTTTGTTACTCCATCCAGGCCAGCGTATCGCGATCGTAGGGGGGTCGGGCAGTGGTAAATCCACCTTAGCCAAATTGATTTGCGGTTTATATACCCCTTGGTCAGGAAGAATAGAATGGGATGCAAAACCAATGGCAACGATTGCGTCGGAAGCATTAAGCCAATCCCTTGCATTTGTAGATCAAGAGATTTTTCTGTTTGGCGGGAGCTTTGAAGAGAATCTGACGATGTGGGATACGACCATTACAGCAGAAAGTATGAGGCGCGCTATAGAAGATACGTGTTTAGCCCCTGTTTTAGAGCATCGTCCCCATGGATTGTCCAGCGCCGTGCTTCCTGCAGGCACGAATTTGAGTGGCGGGCAGCGGCAACAACTCGAAATTGCCCGTGCTTTAGCGCAGGAACCCACGATTTTAGTGCTAGATGAAGCAACCGCTGCACTGGATGCTGCAACGGAGCAAGAGATCATGGAAAATTTAAAAAAGCGCACATGCAGTATGCTCATCATTGCCCATCGTTTAAGCACAATTCGTGATTGTGATGAAATTCTGGTGATGGAGCAGGGCACTATTGTGGAGCGTGGGACGCATGCCGAGTTGTACCAAAATCAGGGGGCATATTACGATTTGCTGCAAAGTGGCAGTGCCTAGTACGTCATCGCACTGATTTTGGCTATTAAGTAGTATTGTCATTCCCGTAAGTAGTATTGTCATTCCCGCGAAGGCGGGAACCTATCCATGTTCTTGCTGCCATGCTGTGGATGGGTTCCCGCTTTCGCGGGAATGACAAACCCTTTTTTAGAGCGCAAATACCAGTCAAAGTTAGTGCGATGACGTACTAGTACAGCTTATCTCTAATTTTGGGTGGTATGTGGTTTTTGGATCGATCCCCACGGTTAAATCTTCCGGGGGATGACGGCTTATGAAATAGAGTGAGAGACAGGAACCACATACCACCCAAAATTAAAGATACGCTGTACTAATTCCTCGAAGCTTACTTCAGCCACTTCCCCCTGACCGCAAGTTCGAATACAAAAACAGGGGCCGCTTTTCGACATCCATGTCGATCACGGCATTCTGTTTATCCTGAACGTCCGGTTTTTAAAGGGGGAAGTCTTTTGTTTCCCCCCTTTAATTCAATAGGTTATACCGCTCGCCCCCCAACACACCCCGTGATTTTTTGCGGGACAAAGCCTTAACAGAAACCAGTATCTTGAAAGGCGAGCGGTATATTTCGCGTGACGCGTTCAAACAAGGAAGCAAGTCCCGATGTGTTTTTCAGCGGGCATTGCTGAACAAGGATTGTTTATGACAAATAATGTCTCCCTATTTCGCAAAGAAGCACTACAAGAAATCACCTCCCCTGAGCAGTTAGATCAACTCATCCAAGTTGTCACGCCTCG
>JBIIEG010000006.1:0-14951 GCA_044237955.1 Gammaproteobacteria bacterium | reverse complement strand
AAATACGCCTGATAGCGCATCGTTTACCAGATACAGAAGTAGAAAAACGATTACGAAAGCTACAAGCAGATGCAAAGAAGAAAGGACGAACCCCTACTGAGGAAACTTTATCATTTGCTAGGTGGTCGATTTACATCACCAATGTTCCTGAGTCTATGCTAGCTGATGAACATATTCACGAGGTCTATACCTTGCGCTGGCAGATCGAATTATTTTTCAAGCTCGCCAAAAGTGAAGCTGGAATTGATAAAGGAAACGGAAAAAAATCTAATCGCATTTTGTGTGAATTGTACGCAAAATTGATATGCGTTGTGCTTTTGCTTTACTTGGTTTTTCCAGAAAGATGGCAGAAAAATCAAGAAGTTTCATTGACAAAAGCATACAAACAACTGCAGAAATACGCTCTTACTTTCTTTAAAGCCTTAGACTCGCTTTACCGATTCACCCAGTTTTTGAGAATATTTTTATCGGATGTAAAAAATTTTGCTTTAAAAGATAGATACAGAAAAAAAAGACGGGCTACTTATCACAAGCTAATGGATGCTGCGGGGCAGGAGGCTTTTGTATGAAATATTTCCTTAGCTTGACGCCTATGGGTGACGCCCCCCCTTTGTAAAGTAAAATGACATCAAATTTTGATAAAAAGAGCGCGCCAATCTAGCGATGAGCGTTTAAAGGGGTATTGAATGGCGTTTTTTCCGGTTTTCCTATCGATTGTGTTCGTTGTGCGCAACCAGTCGCCCCATGTTGAAAACAATAGCGAACAGACGTCGCTTCTTTCTTCATTAGTATCTTTAGGCATGGCCACTTCTACTCACACATTCAGCATAAAGGAAACTCAATCATGTCGCAGCAAAAAAATCTTGAACAGGAGCAGCGTGAATTGTTTTTGGCAGGATTTCATCCAAAGCGCTTCGGGCTTTTCGTGAAGGTCATGAGGCGGCTAATCTGGCCATTTGTGCGGCCGTTCCACTTTTTCCAGATGAGCAAGATTACCCAAACTGCTCACGATCTGGGCTTGATTGAGCAAAAAAGTAATGTCCTTGAGCAAAAAACTGGTGAAATTGCGAAGCTGATAAAGGAGCATGTGTTATTGCGAAGTGAACTTGCTGCTCTAAAGAATAGATATATAGCACTC
This sequence comes from Gammaproteobacteria bacterium, assembly GCA_044237955.1. Classification (GTDB taxonomy): domain Bacteria; phylum Pseudomonadota; class Gammaproteobacteria; order JAURND01; family JAURND01; genus JAURND01. The sequence continues at coordinate 13,813 of JBIIEG010000006.1, read as the reverse complement.
GATTCTTTGGATGATCGAGTTAATCAGTTGAGCCAAAGGCATAATAAGCTTACACAAAGGGGATTACTGGTCACCGACACGAAAAGTGGCATTTTCATTGCAAAACCAGGTGAAATCATCTCCGATTTTATTATCGGTGGCGGCGTATGGGATAGCCATATCATCGAGCTTGCACGCGAGGTGGCCATTGATCATAAAGGGGGAGCAGTCGATATTGGCGCTCATCTCGGTTCGATTACTCTCGCACTAGCAATGATTTTTGATAAAGTCTTTAGTTTTGAACCCAACGATTTTAACTTTAGGGTGCTCCGGGCAAACGTTGCAATTAATAATCTAGAGAATGTTTGTCTGTTCAATAGCGGCCTGTACTCCCATTTTACGAGCCTATCCCTCGGCGAGGAGGCGAAACAGGAAATTAGTCTTTCGCTCAATGAGCAGGGTGATTTTGATGGACTAACGGCAAATAACTTGGGAGCCTATCTTTTTACTGAGAATGGTTCCGGTCTGTTTAAGCACGCGGCGAGGACCCTGGACAGCTATGAATTCAACAATATAGCATTTATCAAAATTAACGTGCAAGGGGCTGATGGCGAGGTATTAATGGGGGCTCTTCAGACGATCCGGCGATGCCAGCCCGTCATTGTGTTTGAATGGGAGGAGATGCTGTCCAAGAACTTCAACGTGACCCTGGATAGCATCAAGAATGAGTTGGGCGACCTTGGCTATGAGATTAGTGCGCTCAAAGTGCACAATCAAAAGCAGATCGACTACGTTGCACGGCCTGTTGTCTTCAGGAACGAATGAACGTGAGTACTCCTTCCTTTTTAATAGTCGTCGCATCAAGCTGTCAAATGTATTCTGGAACAGGTACAGCGATTTTCGATTGGATTCGATATGCAAAGAAAGATTTTAAGTTCTCCATTCTTATGGATATTGAAAATGAAACTAACTTAAGTATTGCAAGTGATTTTTGCCGAGAAAACGGGGTTAAACTATACTCATCCTCCGGCTTATCCCTTCCGGGATGTATTGATTCTGGGGTGAGGAATATAAATGACCACCTCGCCAATTATAATTATGATTTTGTAGAGTGTATTTCATGGGCGAACGCATCAACTAATTTGAATGTGCTTGCTTCTAAAGGTCAGAATACTAAGCTGGTGTATACTCCTCATTCGCAGCCCCTGTGGACGCTTCAAAATCATGAGCATCATTTTATGACGTCGATTGCATTCAGGGAAACCTTGAACGCAGCGGATTTTATTTTTGTTGATTCAACCGCCGAGTCCCGTCTTAGTGAGTTTGATGCCGTTAACCGCGACAAGATTCACTTCGTGCCGTTAGGAGTAAATTCTGGGCTATATCACCCAGGAAATTCTCAGATTCATGCACATCAAATACTATGCGTCTGTGATTGTCGAGAGCATCGAAAACGAATCGATCTCTTAATAGCGGCTTTCTCACGAGCATACGCCCTCGACAGCAGGTTACGATTAGTTCTTGGTGGGAAAGGTTCTGATGCTTTAGATCTTCCCAGCGAAATTGCCAGCGCAGTAACGACGCTCGGTTATGTAGAGCAACACGTCTTGATCGAGTTGTACCGGACCTCTTGCTTGTTCGTTTTATTGACTGATTATGAGGCTTTTGGACTCCCCATTGCTGAGGCCCTATGTAGCGGGTGTCCAGTACTTTTGAACGAATTGGATGTTTTGGAAAGCCTTTTTTCCGCTCTCCCGGGTGTGACTTTTACAAGCAACAGGGATACTGACAAAACTGCTGAGCTTATTTGCCAACTTGCTGCAACAGCTACCGATAGGTTAAACATTGCGAAACAAGCGATGGAAATGTTTTCATTCGAAGCGACCTATGGAAAAAAGCGCTCGATACTGGTGAATCACTAGTTTGAAATAGGTGACTTTAAAAATGAAAATATTGCATATCAGCCCCACCTATTATTCTACGGACTCTATCGTCGGTGGGGGCGAGAAGTACATTCTCTATATGATACGGGCTCTCACGGAGGGGGCAAAACGGGTTGGGGAATCGATCGATAACACTTTATTGGCCTTTGGTGATCGATCGGGTAGTTTCACTTTTAACGGAGAGATTAACTGCGATGTATTGGCAGGTACACCTTGGGATCCGTATAGCGTTTTTTTGCCGGATTTATTCGAAAGGCTCAATCGGGTCGACGTTGTCATGGTACATCAATGTTTAACAGCATTCGGTATGTTTGTCGGTAGTCACGCAAGATTGGCTGGGAAGATAGTTGTTGGAATCGATGAAGGGGGAGATGAACATCCGCTGGTTTCCCATACAAGCGAAGCGGGCCAGATGTTTGATTTATTTTTAGCATATTCACGATTTTGCGCCAGTTCTTTCACTGATCTTAACGTACCCATAAAGGTCATTTTAGGCCCCGTCGACACCACTTATTACACGCCGTCCGAAATAAATGAGCGCGACCCGTCCTTGGTGGTTGCGGTTGGACCCCTGCTGCCTCATAAGGGGTTCGACAGGATAATCAAAGCACTGCCGAAGCCGTTGCGACTGCTCATTGCCGGAACCCGTTCGAATCGCGAGTATTTTGATTATTTGCAATCCTTGATCCAAAGCTCTCCCTGTAAAATTAGTATTGAAGAAGGCATGTCGGACGATCAGGTGCGTGCCCTGATGCGTCATGCATCACTCTTTGTCCACGCCTCGACTCACGTTGATTACAAGGGCGTTCATTACGCGAAACCGGAGCTTCTCGGTCTCGCGCCCTTAGAAGCATTGGCATGCGGCACTCCGACACTGGTAAGCACTGCTGGCTCGCTGGGTGAGCTTTGCTCGGTGGCAGGGTGCCAGACATTTTCCTCTGATATTGAACTGGCGGGGCTACTTCGCTCATATGCGGATTCATCTTTGCAACTGCCTGATCCTAAGGAGATTCACGATGCGGTGACCTCACTTTATGGGATCAGCCAGTTTGGGGATCAACTATTGGCTGAATTGAAGGCTCTGGAGTGTAAACAATGAAAATTCTGATTCTTAGCAATATATTTCCTCCAGGATTTATCGGTGGATACGAGTTGGGTGCATTGGATGTCGCGAAAGGCTTGCAGGCTTGTGGTCATGAAGTTCATGTGTTGACTTCTGACTATTTCTTGGATGACGGACTGGAGCTTTCTCCGCTGAACGTATCGAGATCCCTGATTTGTAATTCACTTTCTCACGAGCGTGGTAACGGCGATTTTGTTCATCATCTATATTATAGTTTTCATAATATTCGAGTTTTAGGCAGTGCTATTAGGCGTTTCAAGCCTGATGTTGTCTTGACGTTTAATCTTAATGGGTTAGGGGTATTTTCGATTATTCAGTATCTGCAAAAGATACAGATGCCCACCATTCTTTATCTGATGGACAACATCTTTGATCGACTAGACTTGAGCTCGCCAGTTCACAAGCAATATGAGAAACTGTTTGGTATGCTGGAATTTAGTTTCTCTACTCGCATTATCGCCATGTCCAAAAATGTATCTGAGGAAGTAAGTAGTATACTAAACTTGGGCTTGAGGGACGTTACTTATATTCCCGGCTGGGTGGATTTCGACAGGCAGCAGCTTGCCCAAATTCCTACCAGACAAGGGAAGGGTGCCAAATTTGTGTTTTGCTCACGAGTGGCACAGCATAAAGGCATCGACATTGTGATCGATGCGGCAGAACAGCTTGTGCAGCAAGGGTTCACCCAGTTCACCGTAGATGTATACGGGGGCGGACAGGTAGCGCCTTTCCTGCAGAAGGTTAAGGCGAAGAACTTGGGCGATTACATTTCCTACAAAGGACTCGCCTCAAAGGATGAAATGCTGGCGATCCTTTCAAGATATGACGCCTTGTTGTTTCCAACCTGGGAAAGAGAGGCTTTTGGATTTGTGGCAAGCGAGGCAGCAGTAGCCGGATGTTTTCCGGTTATGACTGCCGGTATTGGAGCGAGCGAGTGGTTTTTGGATGGGTATGACTGTTTGAAGATATCTCGCGATTGCAGATCGCTACGTAGTGCAATGTTGCAGGTGATGTTATGGTCGGACGAGGAAATAACGAGAAATCGCACCGCTGCCCTAAGATCGGGTCGAAAGAATTTTTCATTTGACCGATGGCTGTCGACCATACAAAAAGTGTGTGTTGATGTGATCGGGACAAAGTCGACAAGAGATTTGTCTAGATCGACAAGAGGAGCCGAAAGTGCGTTCTTGTTCTTAAGCTCGTTACTTAAAGAGGCACTGTGAGATGGACTAGATGGTGTTCGCCCCCTCCGATCAATCGCTTCAATCCCATCTTAAATATCTGCTGAAAGTGCATAACAGCAAGCAGACAGATTACGTTTGTCTTCCTCCATGGTTTAAGAAATAAAAAAATGAAAATCGCAATTGCCGGAACTGGTTACGTCGGACTGTCGAACGGTGTGCTGCTTTCGCAGCACCATGAAGTTGTCGCTCTTGATATCGACCCTGAAAAGGTCGCGAAGCTCAATCGCAAGGAATCCCCGATTCAGGATACCGAGATCCAGGACTACCTTAAGAACAAGCCCTTAAACTTCCGCGCGACACTTGACAAAAAAGACGCTTACGAAGGTGCCGATTACGTCATAATTTCAACCCCGACGGATTACGACCCCGAAACCAACTACTTCAATACCAATTCCATTGAAGCCGTCATCCGGGATGTCATGGCGATCAACCCGAATGCCACCATGGTCATCAAATCGACCATCCCTGTCGGCTATACCGTCAAAACACGCGAAGCACTAGGAACCCCGAACCTCATCTTCTCGCCGGAATTCCTTCGCGAGGGCCGTGCCTTGTATGACAACCTGCATCCGTCGCGTATCGTCGTAGGCGAACGCTCCCAGCGCGCAGAAATTTTCGCCGATCTGTTGAAAGAGGGTGCCATCAAGAAGGACATCTCCGTCCTCTTTACCGATGCGACCGAGGCTGAAGCCGTCAAACTCTTTGCCAACACCTACCTGGCCATGCGCGTGTCGTACTTCAACGAACTCGACACCTACGCAGCCACCCATAGCCTTGACACTAAACAGATCATCGAAGGTATTGGTCTCGACCCGCGTATCGGCACCCACTAAAACAACCCCAGTTTCGGCTATGGGGGGTACTGCCTGCCGAAGGACACCAAACAACTGCTGGCCAACTACCGAGATGTACCACAGAACTTGATTCACGCTATCGTCGAATCTAACACTACACGTAAAGACTTTATAGCCAGCGAAATCCTGAGACGCGATCCAAAGGTGGTAGGGATTTATCGCCTCATCATGAAAGCCGGCTCGGACAACTTCAGGGCGTCCTCGATACAGGGCATCATGAAGCGCATCAAAGCCAAAGGTATAGAAGTAATCATCTACGAACCCGCTCTGAACGAGCCTGAATTCTTCAACTCACACGTGGTGAAAGGCCTTGAGGCATTCAAAAAGCAAGCTGACATCATTGTCAGCAACCGCATGGCCGATGTGCTGGAAGATGTGGCCGACAAGGTCTATACGCGTGATCTATTTGGGGGTGATAGTTGATTCCACTGTGCAAAGTTCGCGCATGAAACTCATTATTCAAATCCCGTGTTTTAACGAGGCTGAAACTCTATCGATAGCGCTTTCAGCTTTGCCACGTACAGTACCTGGCTTTGATTTTGTCGAATGGTTAATTATCGATGATGGTAGCCAAGACGACACTGTTAATGTGGCAAAAGCTCATGGTGTTGATCATGTCGTTAGGCACTTCGGTAATAAGGGCTTGGCGCGGGCGTTCATGACCGGCTTGGAGACAAGTTTGCGTTTAGGCGCGGATGTAATTGTCAATACAGACGCCGATAACCAGTACAACGCGGATGACATCCCAGCGCTCGTTCAGCCGATTCTTGAACACCGAGCTGAAATTGTTGTGGGTGCGCGCCCTATTGAAACCATTGAACATTTCTCACCCATCAAGAAGCTACTTCAAAGGCTTGGCAGTTGGGTCGTGCGCGTGGCTAGCAAGACGGATATTCCTGACGCCCCCAGTGGGTTCAGGGCGATGAGCCGAGCTGCAGCGCAGAAGCTGATGGTTTTTAATGACTATACATACACTCTCGAAACGATTATTCAGGCAGGCCAAAAAAACATGGCTATCGTTTCAGTTCCGATTCGGGTCAACGGTGATCTGCGGCCTTCGAGGTTAGTTAAAAGCATTCCCTCCTACATAAAATCGATGAAAAAAACCATGATATTACTTGCTATTATTATTTTTGTTGCGCTACTGGGTTTAGCTTTATCAGGATCAATCATGAGCAACGTAGAACAAGCAAAATATACCGTTATCAAAAAACAAGCCAACATTGAAATTCGTGATTATCCCCCTATGATTGTCGCGCAGGTGGCATTGTCCGGAGATCGCAAAAATGCAATTAGAGAAGGATTTCAAGTGATTGCCAATTACATCTTCGGCAACAACATCAGCGCTGCGAAAGTAAAAATGACAGCGCCCGTCACTCAACAAAAAAACGAAAAGATCGCCATGACTGCGCCGGTCATTCAAGCAGCTGATGGGAAATCATGGATCATCCGATTCGTCATGCCAACAAGTTTTACGATGGAAACCTTACCAAAACCAAAAAATGACTCCGTAAAAATTAAAGAGATGTCTGAGAGTCGTTATGCTGTTATCCGTTTTTCTGGAATGGCTGGGAGACAAAGTCTTCAAAAAAATACTGCAGCACTAGATTCCTTCATCAAAACAAATCATCTGAAATCTATTTCTCAACCAATTTATGCTTTTTTTAATCCGCCATGGACGCTTCCATTTTTACGTCGAAATGAAATTATGATAGAAGTTCAGTCCTTATTTGATCCTACACCGTTTTAACGGACACCCATTTCTTGCATCTTTTCAATTCGATAATTCAGGCTGAAAGAAGAAAATGGACGGGTATGGCGTGGATGCCCTAAACCGCTTTTTTCAATATTTCACCACGCAAATGTCCAATCGCTTTTGTAGGATTTAATCCCTTAGGACAAACACTCACACAATTCATAATGCCACGGCAGCGAAATAAGCTGAAAGGGTCTTGCAGGTCAGTAAGACGTTCGTCTTGGTGTGTGTCGCGACTATCAGCAACAAATCGATAAGCCCATAACAATGCAGCAGGGCCTAAAAATAGTTCGGGATTCCACCAGAAGGAAGGACAGGAAGTAGTGCAGCAAGCGCATAAAATACATTCATACAATCCATCTAATTTTTTACGATCTTCAATGGATTGCAGGCGCTCTTTTTCAGGAAGGGGTTCGTCGTTTTGTAAAAAAGGTTTTGCTTTTTCATACTGTTTATAAAACTGCGTCATGTCGACAATCAGATCGCGCACGACGGGTAATCCGGGCAACGGTCGCAACACTATTTTTTTATTACCTAAATCTAGATAAGAAGTGACGCACGCCAATCCGTTTTGGCCATTGATATTCATACCGTCTGATCCACACACACCTTCGCTGCAGGATCGTCTGAATGCAAGTGTGGGATCTTTGACTTTCAATCCTTCCAATACATCCAACAACATCACGCCGTGAAAATCATGCGTATCAATTTCGTAGTCCTGCATGTAGGGCGCTTTATCTACGTCAGGATTATAACGATAGATAGAGAGGTGCAGACGATGGTTGGGAAGTGGGCCTATTTCTGTATTTTGGATGTCGGTAGATGATGTATTTGTTTGCATAACAATCTCGGGTTAGTGATCTCTTGCTTTTAATTCAATGGGTGCTACTTCATTCGGCTGCTGATTCACTTTACGTTGGGCTAAACGTCCGTCTGCAAAATAAATAGAATGCGCCAACCAATCGGTATCATCGCGATCTGGATAATCCATGCGTGAATGTCCGCCGCGACTTTCGGTACGACTTTCTGCGGAAATTGCACTGGCCATTGCGACTTCCATCATATTATCTAATTCTAATGCTTCTACACGCGCTGTATTAAATACCTTACTTTTATCGCGCAATGCTGCATGCGGTAAACGTTCGCGCAATGTTTTGAGCTTTACCAAACCATCGCGCATAGCAGGACCATCTCTGAACACACCAAAATCTTCCTGCATGATTTTTTTCATGCTGGCTCGGATCTCGTTGATGTCTTCGCCATTTTCAGAACGATCCCAACGTTGTAGGCGCTCCATGGCAGTATCAATTTCTGCAGAATCAACTTGGGGCATGGGGAGTCCATCTTTCAAGGCTTCTTCTACATGCAGTCCTGCTGCACGACCAAACACCACGATATCTAGCAAAGAATTAGCACCTAAACGATTGGCGCCATGGACCGAGACGCATGCGCATTCGCCTGCTGCATATAGGCCATCAACCACTTGATCACGACCTTCTTGGTCGACGGTAATCACTTGACCATGAATATTGGTGGGTATGCCGCCCATTAAATAATGACAGGTGGGGACTACGGGAATTGGATTTTTGGTGGGGTCTACGCCTGCAAATGTTTTAGCAAGTGCGCTAATACCTGGCAGTCTCTCTTCAAGCACTTTTGCACCTAAGTGATCGAGCTTTAAAAGCACATGATCACCACGAGGACCTGCGCCACGTCCTTCGCGTATTTCCATCATCGATGAACGTGATACCACGTCGCGACAAGATAAATCTTTTAGATGTGGCGCATAACGCTCCATGAAACGTTCGCCATTTTTGTTGAGCAAATAACCACCTTCGCCACGAGAACCTTCTGTGACTAGCACACCCACACCTGCAATACCGGTAGGATGGAATTGCCACATCTCCATATCTTGTAGGGCTAATCCTGCACGCAATACCAAACCTAATCCGTCACCTGTACAGCTATAAGCATTGGTTGTGGTTTGAAAAATACGCCCTGCACCACCGGTTGCTAAAATAGTGGCGCGTGTTTTTAAGAAGGCGACTTCGCCTGTTTCTATACACAGTGCAATAGCGCCTGCAATACCACCGGTGGTTGATTTGACTAAATCGATCGCATACCACTCGTTGTAGAAATTGGTTTTGGCTTCAACATTTTTTTGGAACAAGGTATGCAGCATGGCGTGGCCTGTACGATCTGCAGCACAACAAGTCCGTTGCGCCAAATCACCGCCATAATTTAATGTTTGTCCGCCGAAAGAGCGCTGATAGATTTTGCCTTGTTGTGTACGGGAAAAGGGTAATCCCATATGTTCCAATTCAATGATGGTCGCAGGCGCTTCTTTACACATGTATTCAATGGCATCTTGATCACCTAGAAAATCTGAGCCCATCACGGTGTCATACATATGCCAGCGCCAATCATCTGTGCCTGCATTGCCTAATGCGGCATTGATGCCGCCTTGTGCAGAGACCGTGTGCGAGCGCGTCGGAAACACTTTAGAAATCAACGCGACCTTCTTGCCTGATTTTGCAAGTTGTAGTGAAGCACGCTGCCCTGCACCGCCGCCGCCGATAATAATTGCATCAAAAACATGTTCAGAAATAGCCATCTATAGCCCCCACACAATAACAACGCCCCACACCAAAAATCCCAATAGGGCTAAAACGGTCAATATTTGTAAAGCCAATCGTATACAAGAACATTTCACATAATCTGTGAAGATGGTCCACATACCTACCCAGGTATGATAAACAACGCTCAATAACGCTAAAAAAGTAAAAACACGCATCCAAGTGCATGTGAATAACGCATGCCAGTTGGCGTATTCCAATGGACTATGCAACATCAGATAACCCACCAAAAACAGCGTATAAACAGCTAGCAGCAGAGCTGTTACACGCTGCACTAACCAATCGCGCATACCGCTGCCCGTTAAACTTGTGACTTTTTCTACCATAACCAAACTCCTAATAAAACAATACCGATAGCGCTGATGGTAAATGTCAGATAAGCGGTAAAGCGACCAGCTTGTAGTGACTCGCCAATGCCTGCATCCATCAATAGATGTCGAATACCTGCCACCAGGTGACCAAACAACGCGCTAAACAACACCCAGGTAAAAAACTTCAATACGGGATATGTGAGTGATTCGTGCAAGCTGTTGAATGATTCTTCAGAAGCCAAAGAGCGGGAGAGCAGCCACAACAATAGCGGGAGGAATAAAAACACGATAACACCCGACAGTCGATGCAGGATAGAAACGATCGCGGGTGCTGGGAAGTGAATTTTCAATAAATTGAGATTAACGGGTCTTTTAGGTGTCACGACAAATCCCTGAATGAGTTTGAGAGCGCGCTCATTATATACCCATTCAACTTGAAGATACAAAACCCACACCTTCAAGTTGAATGGCTATAGCGACAGCAATGCCCGCTGAAAAACACATTAGCCTTGCTTCCTTTTTTTAACGCATCGCGCGAAATAAATTCGCACTCGTCCCACACGGGGAGAATTCAACTGCTCAGGGGGAAGAACTGCGTCTCTATCCCCTGATAACCCCCCATTGCGCCTGTTCGTCCAGTTAATGCGTAGGAATGTACGAAACAATTTTTTAAAACCACACGCCAGTACTGGGAAAACAGGGCGGCGGGAATTGCTAGCAATAACGTTGTCATTCCCGCGAAGGCGGGAAACTATCCACATACCGCTCCTGTAGTGAGTTATATTTTTAAAAGTACAAGAGAAAAATATTTATCTCTTATTTTTTAAGTGTTTTTCTCGCATTATTGCCATACTAGGATAGGTTCCCGCCTTCGCGGGAATGACAAAGTATAGGAATGTACGAAACAATTTTTTAAAACCACACGACAGCCAATACTGGAAAACAGGGCGACGGGAATTGCTGCGTTAAGTTAATTTGACCCGATTGAAATAGAATATTGCGGTATATGAAAATTTATCTCTAAAATTGTGTGGTGCTCTTAATATTTACTTAAGGTTAGCGTGTTAAATTGCGACTCAGGCCTAAGCAATCAGGTCTTTAACGCATTCTAAGAAATGGCAACACCTTAGAATCTTGAGCTGCGGAGCATAGTTTAAAACTAAATTTTTAGTCAAAAATATTTAGTTTTAGCGCATCTCCGCCCCCTTACATACACCTAACTCACGGCTAAATTTATGGAAAGTAAAGAAATAAGACTTGTCAATTTACGTACACTTATCAAAGAATCCCGAAGTGCCTCCGCTTTGGCTGGCGCTTGCGGCACCAGTTCTGCCTATATCAGCCAGATACTCAGCAAAAAAACCAAGGGCAATATTGGAAATGGGCTGGCAAGAAGATTAGAACTCGCTACCAATAAGCCACGTGGCTGGCTCGATCAGCTGCATGAGACAAACTATACCGATGTTACTTTATCGGTGGTACCTATTCCCATTATTCAACCTGAAAAAATGTTGTCTGCAGAATGCCCGAAAAATTATATTCAGCATACGCTTCAAAATCATGCGGCTGAAAATGGGCGGTCTAAACACGAAGGATTATTTGGTATTGAAGTAGTCGGTGATGCGATGTCATCTATTACACATATCTCTACGAGTATTTGTCATGGTGATCTTGCTGTGATTGATGAAAACAAAAACCCTGCGTATGGCGATATTCTTTTATTCGAAAAAGAAAAGACCATCAAAGTAAGACAGCTGATACAAGATGGCAATGAGAAGGTGTTAAAACCTTTTAATCCGCAATATCCCGTGATTCCTTTCTCAGCAAATATTAAGGTTTTGGGTGTGATGGTGGAACTGCGAAGGAAAATAAAAATCAATACGGTGGGCTAATTGATAGCAATTCCCACCGCCCTGTTTCTCCAGTACCAGCGGGGGGTTTTAAAAAATTGTTTCGTACATTACCCCATGGAACGTAAAAAATGGGTAAAACCCTGTCATTCCCGCGAAGGCGGGAACCCATCCACGACCTAGCAGCGAGAATAGGGATAGGTTCCCGCCTTTGCGGGAATGACAAGTATTAAAGAATTGCAAGCCTTCCCCCTGACCGGCTGAATTCTACCGCGCTGGGACGAGTCCGAATTTATTCCGCGCGACGCGTTAAAACAAAGAAGCAAAGCCCGATGTGTTTTTCAGTGGGAATTGCTGGTTAAGCGTATAAAAGATCCAAAGGACGTGGAAACAGGAAGTACGCGTCCTTTGATTACTCCGATTCTCCAAATCGACCATTGATCAGGTTTTCAACGGCTTCTAAAGCAACTGCTTCATCTTCACCTTCTACTTCCAGCTCAATCTCTATACCTTTGGCAGCAGCGAGCATCATAACGCCCATAATGCTTTTTCCATTCGCACGCTGATCATTTTTTATCAGCAAAATTTCTGATGCATAGCGACTGGCTAAATGTACTAACTTAGCAGCAGCCCGTGCATGCAACCCTAGTTTATTCACAATAGTAATTTTTTTACGTAGCAAGAGAGATGCTCCTAATCAATTTTTTCACATTCGATAATACCGTTCTGTCCACCCGTCCGTGCTTTTTCTGTCAGCTGAGATAAATTGAGTTTTGGATAATTCATCACACGAATTAGCATGGGTAGATTCAATCCGGTGACAATCCGTATATCTTTGTGGTCTTGTATGTTCCGAGCCACATTGCTGGGTGTTGAGCCAAACAGGTCGGTTAGAATCAGCAGACCATCTCCTTGATTCAAAGCTTGTACTACTTTTTTGAGTTTGGGTATTAAAATTTCAGGATCGGCGTTAGCCTCTAATTCAACGGTAGCAACCGACAAAGGCAATTCACTGCCAAACGCTTGTTTTACTGCATTAAGCAAGGCACTGCCGATTTTTTCATGGCTAATGATAAGAATGCTAACACTCATGCGGGGATACTCATGGCTCTTTGATGATTCACAAGAAAATCTCTATTGGCATCACATCCCTTTTGGGTCAGCTGATAGTTCCGCACCAACACCTCTAACAACACCTCGCGTGGGCGTCCTTCATCAACAGGTAGAGAAAAACAAGGAACCGTTACCCCTAACAACGACCATGGTGCACCGTTGTTAACACCCATTTCGCGGGATAACGAGATAGATTTTTCTAATTCGATAACTAAGGACAGTTGCTTTTGTTTCAACAGGGCTTTAGGACCAAAAAGCGCTGCGACATCGATCACACCCAAACCTCGAATCTCTAGAAAGTTTTTTAACAATGGGGGGGAGCGACCTGTCAGGTAACTCCCTTCAACAGATGAAAATTCAACGATGTCATCCGCAATAAACGCATGTCCACGATCAAGAAGGGATAAAGCAAGATCACTTTTTCCCACACCACTTTTTCCAATGATAAACACGCCTGTTTCAAAAACGCTCATAAAAACGCCATGGGCGGTGGTACTTTGAGAGATGCTCATCTAGTGTTCTGACAACCTGTCTTTATGCTTAGCCAACTGTGTGGTCAATTTATCGATGAGAAAATCAACGCTCTTATACATATCTTCTGATCGACCTTCTGCATAAACGGGTTTCATCTTGGGCAGATGAATTTCTGCTTCTGCGATATGTTCAAGCGCGTCTGTATTAAAAATGACGTGTATTTTGGTGATATTCGGAGCAAATTTGTAAAGACGTTCAAATTTTTCTTTGGTTTTTTCTATCAAAACTTCAGATCCTGCTCCATTTCGATTGGTAAATTGAATAGGGACTGTCATTGTCTTACTCCTTTGTTTATTCAGCGCAAACCACTTGCACCTATCTTGAACATTATAGATCAAACTCATGCCCAAGGTACACTTCTCGGACTTGCTGGTTGGATAAAATATCTGCCGGCGGCCCCTCAACCATGATAGAGCCCTCACTCACAATATAGGCACGCTGGCAGATATCCAATGTTTCACGCACATTGT
>JBIIEG010000104.1:0-4246 GCA_044237955.1 Gammaproteobacteria bacterium | reverse complement strand
CATTAACTCCACAGCATGTGCATTAAAACGCTGATGTAATCCCTGTTTTGTAATCTTTACGCCTTTTTCCTTAATAAAAGCGCACATCCTTTCAAGGCTTGCTTGCGTATCCGACAAATAAGCTGAAATCAGTGTTTCAACAAATAACTGCGAGTTCAATTTAGACTTACGTTTTTCAAATTGCACTGCTTTGCCTGTAATGCCTGCTTTAGCAAAAAAAAAAATTCCTGACGACACGTCCTATTTTTGATAAATTCACTTCCATAGAGTTCTCTCCTTTTGTTTTTTTTTTTGTTTTTTCCAAAAAAATTTTATGAGAGAACTCTATCTATTTCCATTACTTTCCAATGGGTTATATCTTATGCCCCTTTTCTTAGCTTGACGCCTATGCCTGCCTCACGGTGAGTGTGGGGTTTGGGGCTTGGCCCCAAAAAACCTCTGAAATGCTTAAGCAATAGACAGTGCGGGCGAAGCGACAGTAATCTTCTCTAGGGCCACAAACCACTAGAGGAGATAACCATGCCAAAAGGCTTTCATCACTTAACCCGCGACCAACGATGCCAAATTTCTACGCTCATATCAATGCATTGCTCACAAACATTTATTTCTGAAAAATTAGGGGTACATCGATCGACCATATCCCGCGAGCTCCGACGAAACAAAGGCAAGCGTATTTATCAGTATGCACAAGCAGATAAGTTATCTATCCAGCGACGCCAGCATGCAAGCACACGTCCACGATGTATGACGCCAGAAATCGTTGCTCGCATTAAAATGGATCTAGAAAAAAAATGGAGTCCAGAACAAATTTCTGGTCGTCTCCGATTGGAAAAAAAATACATCAGCCATGAGCGCATATATCAACACATCTGGGATGATAAAAAAGCGGGCGACACTTTGTACAAACACCTTCGGCATGCTGGAAAAAAATATAACAAACGCAGCTCTGGCAAGGCTGGTCGTGGCTGCATTCCAAATCGTATCGACATTAAGAATAGACCTGCTGTCGTAGAAGAAAAGTCACGAATTGGTGATTGGGAAGGCGATTTGATTATTGGAACAGAACATCAAGGAGCTTTATTGACCTATGTGGATAGGCATTCAAAATTCACAAAAATAGCTAAACTGCCGAATAAAACTGCAGAAGCAGTCTTCGTTGCGACAGAAAATACGCTCGAAAAATTAGCGTATTTTGTAAAGACCATCACGTATGACAATGGAAAAGAATTCGCTATGCATCTTGATGTGTCGAAGTCTCTGCAAGCGCAGTGTTTTTTTGCAACACCCTATCACTCTTGGGAACGCGGCTTAAATGAACATACGAATGGTTTGATACGACAATATTTCCCCAAAAAATCTAACCTACTCATGCTTTCTAATAAAGAAGTGCAGCGTGTCGAAGATGCATTAAATGATCGGCCAAGAAAAGTGTTAGGATACAAAACTCCTAGAGAAGTTTTTCTCGCTTCGCAAGCAGGGTCGTTTGTTGCACTTCAAGCTTGAAAGGGCGTTTTTAACGGATAGTTAAAAAGAGCATAGGTTTGCCATGATCGCCATTCGCATTGCGACACCTAGTTTAGGTTGTTCTAGAATAACTGATTGTGGACCATCCACTACATGAGATGCAATTTCTATGCCACGGTTAATGGGGCCAGGATGCATTACAATCGCATCGGGTTTTGCTTGAGCTAACGCTTCCGCGGTTAAACTGTAGCATTCGATATAATCTTTTATATCTAACGTTGTTTCCTCTTTATTCAAACGTTCTTGCTGAATGCGTAACATCATCACCACGTCTGCATTTTCAATACCTGTGAGTAAATTATTATGAAAGTGAATGTTGGATGTGAATGATGTGGTTTCTGTGGGTAGTAATGCACACGGACCCACCAATCGAATATCAGGCACGCCTAAAGTAGTTAATGCAAAGCATAAAGAGCGTACTACACGTGAGTGTCTAATATCGCCCACGATTGCAACAGACAGATTAGAAAAATCAAGTTTGTGTCGATGGATGGTTAAAACATCCAGCATCGCTTGCGTGGGATGTTCGTTGGCGCCGTCTCCTGCGTTGAGGACCGAAGCGCGAAGTCCTACGTGTTCGGCAATTTTAGCGGGAAGTCCCATTTCGCCGTGTCGTATCACAAATAAGTTCACACCCATCGCTGTTAAATTATCGACGGTGTCTATCAGCGTTTCGCCTTTTTGGATCGATGAACTGGCGGTATCAAAATTCAGTACATAAGCGCCGAGTTTTTGCGCTGCGATTTCAAAAGAACAGCGAGTACGTGTGCTATTTTCAAAAAACAAATTCGCAACGATTGTGTTTTTTAAAATGGGATTTGGTTGGAGTAAAGTGCCTTCAGGACTGAGATAAGATTGTGCTTTGTCTAACAGAGATAAAATATCTGCCCGAGTGAGATGTTGCGTGGAAAGAAAATGGCTCATAAACCCCAATCCTTAAATCCGCTTTCAATAATAATCGTTGCAGAAAAACCATCAATGCTGGATTTGTCGAGTGCTTTGTAACCACCGTGGTTATTATATAAATAACGTTTTGCTTCTAGCGTGGTGTAGCGCTCATCGACCGTGTGAATCGGTAAATTGTAACGGGTATGTAGTTCATCAGCAAAGCGTCGTGCGGCGTAGGAAATGCTTTGTTCTGAGCCATCTAATGCAAGTGGTATGCCTACCATCAACACGCTGGGTTTCCAGTAATTGATTAACGCAGCTACTTTTTCCCACTGGGGCACACCATCACGTGCCTTGAGACTGGTGAGTGGATTAGCAGTACGGGTGACGGTCTGTCCTACAGCAACGCCAATAAAGCTTGTGCCAAAATCAAAACCTAAGACAGTTTGAGCCTTCACGCATGCCCCGCTTCTAGCGAGAGATTGTTTAAGTTGATGCCCATTGTTGCAACAGCCTCACGCCAGCCGGAAACCATATTGGTTTCACTGACTGTTTGATCTTCCAGCATGGAAAATAGGGTGCTTTCGTTGAATGGCGCGACGAGCCAGTCGTTGTTCTTCAGTTCTTTATCGAGTTGTCCGGCTTCCCATTGGGAATAGCCTATAACGGCCAGTGTATCGCTAAGCCCTGTACCTTCTGCTAAAGGTAACAAGTCGTCTCTGGTGTAGCAGATTGTAATATCCAGTTCAGCTTTACCCGTTTCAAAATCAATACCACGAGTGCGCTGTACTAAGAAACCTTTTTTGGGATCGACGGGCCCACCCCACGCAATGGGGTGAGTTTCTGCGCGTTTGTCTTTTATCGGTATTTCCAGGTATCGCAGTAGGTCACCGAGTTGTGTTTTAAGGGGTTTGTTGACGATGATGCCTTTTGCACCGTATTCATTGTATTCCCAGAGATAAACAACGGATTGTCTAAAAAAGGGGTCTTTTAATTGTGGCATGGCGATGAGAAAAATATGTTCTAGGGATGTGTAGTTGGGCATATGTGGGTTCTCTTAAGCAATATACAAAACCCCTTCTCCCGGAGCGTTTTTTGCGAATGGGAGAAGGTGGATGCCGCTGTTTTTGCGGCAGACGGATGAGGGTGTTTAGGTCGGCTTTTACCCCTTTAATTTCTTCTGTAGTAACTCATTCACCAATTTGGGATTTGCTTTACCCTGTGTGGCTTTCATCACTTGCCCCACAAAAAAACCAAATAAGGCTTCTTTGCCAGCGCGATATTCAGTCAGTTGTTGTGTATTAGCCGCTAAAATTGCATCAATACTTTTTTCGATGGCTGAATCATCGGTAATCTGTTTTAAGCCTTTTTCAGCGATAATGTGATCAACGTCACCTTCGCCTTGCCATAAGGCTTCAAATACTGTTTTGGCGATTTTGCCCGAGATCGTATTGTCCGTAATACGCTGTACCAGTGCTGCTAATTGCGCTGCAGAAATAGGAGAAGCGGTGATTTCAATATCTGCTTTATTAAGCGCGCCCAATAAGTCACCGATAATCCAGTTGGCGGTTAACTTAGCAGCCGTGTTTTCGGAAGCGCGTTTAGCAGCTGTCTCAAAATAATCCGCCAACTCACGTTCGCTCGCTAAAATAGTGGCATCATAAGCCGATAAACCATATTGCGACATAAAACGCTCCTTTTTTTCTTGCGGCAATTCAGGCAAACGTTGTCGCATGGATTCGATAAATGTCGGTGTGATATGTAAAGGCAATAAATCAGGATCAGGAACATAGCGGTAATCGTTGGCTTCTTCTGTAGAACGCATGGGGCGTGT
>JBIIEG010000005.1:0-14996 GCA_044237955.1 Gammaproteobacteria bacterium | reverse complement strand
ACAGAAGCTTGGTATGCATATGTTGGGCTTCATACAAACCATTCAGCCCAACCTACATTTTTAATGATCGCCCTCTCCCTACCCTCTCCCAAAAAAATGGGAGAGGAGAAAAAATGCAAAAACGCCGCGTACAAAGGGGCAAAATAAAACCCCACAATTTATTACAAAATTGTGGGGTTTTGAATTTCTAAAAAATCTAAAAAGGAATATCGTCTTCAATAAAGGCGTCTGAAGTAACAGGCGCTGCGTCTGCAGTCATACGCTGTTCATGTGAATCAGAAGTTGATGCGTCCAGCGGTTTGTCTGTGCGGCCACCACTGCGGCTATCTAAAATATGCATTTCATTCGCGATAATTTCAGTCGTATGTCGCTCTACACTATTTTTATCCTGCCACTTACGTGTTCTCAAACTGCCTTCTACATAGACCTTAGAGCCTTTGTGCAGATATTCACCGACAATTTCTGCTAGACGATTAAAAAATACAATACGATGCCATTCGGTACGGTCTTGTAATTCTCCACTGACTTTATCGCGCCAGGTTTCTGTGGTGGCAAGATTAACATTGGCTACCGCACTACCACTGGGGGTATAGCGTAGCTCTGGGTCGCTGCCTAAGTTTCCAATCAAAATAACCTTATTTACACCTCTTGCCATGATTCTTCTCCTCAAAAATTAAGTCTGTTGTTGGTCTGAAACTACTTACCTTTATCGCTCAAAACGGTTGTACGTGAGGCGTATCATACTCTGCCTGGCGTTCGTTCTTCAACTGATAAGAGCTCGGCACAGCAAGCCCGATGTGTTTTTCAGCGGGAATTGCTGCCAATAAACTTGAATTCTCAAATAGCCCACCCCATATGTGTTAACATGGAAGCAAGTTTCAGCTTCTGAGGCTGCTCTTTGAAAAAAGGGTAGTTTAACTATTAACCATAAACTAACAATCTGGAGAAATCATTATGAAAATACGTCCTCTGTACGACCGCGTTGTGGTCGAACGTAAAGAAGAAGAATTGACCAGTAAGGGTGGCATTGTTATCCCTGACACAGCCAAAGAAAAACCTACCCGCGCTAAAGTCATCGCCGTCGGTCAAGGCAAAGCATTAGATGATGGCAAATTGCGTGAATTGGCTGTAAAAATCGGTGACTTGGTATTGATCGGTAAATACTCAGGCACAGAAGTGAAGATTGATGGCAAAGAATATTTAGTCCTCAAAGAAGATGACATTATGGGCGTTATCGAAGGCTAATCCTCGCAGTACTTTCTATACATAAACCTAATTCGGAGAAATAAAAATGAGTCCTAAAGAAATTATTTTTACAGATTCCCTCGAAGCAATGCTAAGTGGTGTCAACCAGTTGGCTGATACCGTCAAAGTCACTTTGGGCCCAAAAGGTCGTACAGTGGTATTACAAAAAAGCTTCGGTAGCCCAACCTCTACCAAAGACGGTGTGACGGTTGCCAAAGAAATTACCCTGCCAGACAACTTTGAAAACATGGGCGCACAATTGGTGAAAGAAGTCTCTTCCAAAACTTCAGACATCGCAGGCGATGGCACCACAACCGCTACTGTATTAGCACAAGCTATCCTGACCGAAGGCGTCAAATCCATCGCAGCTGGCATGAATCCCATGGATCTCAAACGTGGTATTGATAAAGCAGTGGCAGCAGCAGTCGCTGAATTGAAAAAACTCTCCAAGCCTTGCACTGATCAAAAATCCATCGCACAAGTGGGCACCATCTCTGCCAATGCAGACGAAGAAATCGGCACCTTGATTGCAAGCGCAATGGAAAAAGTGGGCAAAGAAGGCGTTATCACGGTTGAAGATGGTTCCGGCTTAGAAAACTCACTGGATGTGGTTGAAGGTATGCAGTTTGATCGTGGCTATCTGTCACCTTACTTCATCAACAATCAACAGAACATGAGCGCTGAGCTTGAAAGCCCCTACATCCTGCTGGTTGAAAAGAAGATCTCTAATATTCGCGAGTTGTTGCCTATGTTGGAACAGGTGGCTAAATCTGGTCGTTCACTCTTGATCATTGCAGAAGATGTAGAAGGCGAAGCATTAGCAACCTTAGTGGTTAACACTATGCGCGGTATCGTGAAAGTTGTGGCTGTTAAAGCCCCAGGCTTCGGCGATCGACGCAAAGCCATGTTGCAAGACATCGCTGTATTAACCAACGCCACATTGATCTCTGAAGAACTCGGTATGTCCTTAGAAACAGCCACTTTAACTGACTTAGGTCAAGCCAAGCGCGTTGTTGTCACTAAAGAACACACCACCATCATCGATGGCGCAGGGGACAAACAAGGCATCAAAGCACGTGTGGAGCAAATCCGTAATGAAATGCAGCTCACCACTTCTGACTATGATCGTGAAAAACTACAAGAACGTTTGGCTAAATTAGCAGGCGGTGTAGCAGTGCTCAAAATCGGTGCTGTCACAGAATCAGAAATGAAAGAGAAAAAAGCCCGTGTAGAAGATGCCTTACATGCAACACGCGCTGCTGTTGAAGAAGGTGTAGTGCCTGGTGGTGGTGTGGCTTTGATCCGTGCATTGCAAGCTTTGAAAGATCTCAAAGGCGACAATGACGATCAGACAGCCGGTATCGCCATTTTGCGTCGTGCGATGGAAACGCCATTGCGTCAAATCGTTGCTAACGCAGGTGAAGAGTCTTCTGTTGTGCTATCCAAAGTAGCAGAAGGTAAAGGCAACTTTGGTTACAACGCTGCCACGGGTGAGTTTGGTGACATGATCGCTTTGGGCATTTTAGATCCGACCAAAGTAACTCGTACTGCATTGCAGAATGCAGCTTCCATTGCAGGACTCATGATCACCACAGGCGCCATGGTTGCAGAAATACCTAAGAAAGAAGGTGCTGCAGGCGGTGCAGGTGATATGGGTGGCATGGGTGGTGGTATGGGCGGCATGATGTAGTTTCGCTCTTGCTTCACTCAAAAAAAACCCCGCTTGATGCGGGGTTTTTTTTGCCTTTTATCAACGGCACTGCCTGGGTGGTTTGACATCAACCCCACTGAGGGCGTCCCCACTGAGGGCGTCAAACTTAGGTTTCGCAAAAAAAGCAGAAGGATTTTTTGTCCGAGAATCCCCTTGGAAACTCTTCATGATTTCTGCTCTCATTTGCTCCATTAAACCTCTCGTTTTTTCATCCTCCGCTTGTCTCTTTTGAATAGCCGTCGGCACAAAAGGATCAGCACTAATCGCCTCATAATCAGTAGGTGAAGCATTTTTATAGGCACGAGACGTTTCTTTGGTCAGCCAGCCTGATTGATTGAGTCGTAAATGCAGTGGTCCACCATACCAAGGACAACGCGCACGTAGTTGTAATAGTTCTTCTTGAAATTTTTTGGCCTGTTCTGGCGTAGCTTTTTTGCAACCCAATGTGTGCGCATATGAATTTGGGTATAGTGTGGTTGCTATGTGATAACGTGTTTCTTGTTCATTGTCAGTTCTTTGGCAACGATGCCCTGATAAACGTAAAAGTTCCAAGCAAGGAAATGTTTCTGTTCCCGTAGTTAAGACAACCTTCTCTGCATAGCTAACTTGGATGTATCTGTTGATTATTCCGGTGTCTAACCAGACCAATAGATTCTCAAACGTTAAGGATTCTTCTTTTTCCAGCAATAACCAGATGAGTAACATTCTAGCAAGAAAATCTGCAAAAATTTTGTGACACTCAGGTCTTAGTAAAGTAATTTGCTCTTCGTAGTAATCAGTCAGTTTTATCGCATATTTCTCCCATGGTATTTCTTGTACATGCGATGGTTCGATTGAGTCTTTTTCTGTAGACTGAGCGAAGGTTAATGCCTGTGTTAATTTCTGTCTGATTTTTTCGTCATTATTTGGTAAATCGAGTTTCAGATTGATATTGGACTCTTCTATTGCTTTTAACAAGCCGGTCCTTTCTTTTGTATTTTCTTCACCTTCGATTAGTTTTTGGATTGCTTTATGGAATGTATTATAAAATTCATCCAGCAAGCACTGAGTGAGTGCGGTTTTTTTTTGTGGAAAATCATTTATCTGTGTGATCCCCCCTTCACGCATTAAATCGAGCGAAGCGGAAAGTCGGATTTCTGCGCTAGTAGTGCCGCTTGCAAAATAGTCGAGTAGGGCCCCTACCTCTTGAATTGTTGAGTCTGTTCTCAGATGCTTTTGATAGACCTTTCTTTGTAGTGTCCGGTAATTAGTTTCACTCATTCGGTTAATCTCATGAAATAGTTTTGCTCTGTCTTCATTCAGGGAGTCCAATTTTTTACTAACGCTTATGATTTTTGTTTCCAGTTTGAATAGTGCATCGAGTTGCTCAATCTCCGTCATCCTACCGGGTAGCGTGTCTCTTAACTCTTCTCTTGCCAGTCTTCTTTGTTGCGCTTTTAATGCGGGTATTGGATTATTGAATCCTACCTTTTCGCGGATGAATATTGAGACTTGATCATCCAAACAATTCGATTTTTTCATTTGATCGTAGCCTGCTAATTTCTGCGTAATTTCTATATATTTAAGTGCTTTAGGATTCAAACTGTTCTTACGGTATTCTTGAAAATCTTCAGATAGGTTTGTTACAACATGAAGATAATCAATCCTTCCAAGAGGATAGGCGGATTTACCTTCTTTATGTTCTTCTTTTTTCTCCTCTTTATCCTGTTGAAGAGAATCTAGCAGGTCTTTCATTACAAGGTGATCTGAGCAAATAACAGCTGGTTTTTCTTTTTCAAAAAATATCGGCCGTTTGAGGCATTGCAACAAGCTGTCACGCTCTACCTTAAAACTATCCAAACGATTGAAAAAATAATCAATACGTCTTTTTTCAGAACAAGTATCTGGTTGCGGCCCTTCTGTTAGATTGATGTATACATAGCGAAGACAGGCGAAATAAAGAGCGATAATAACTAATTGCTCGTCAGGGGGCGTTTTATTTTTAGCTTTGTTGTCAAAATTGAGCACCGTGGCTTTCCCAGCTTCTTCTTCTTTGTATTCAGGCTCTTCTTCTGCAGTTGCCAAGCTCAGAGACCCCCTAGGAGCTGCAGTTGCCAAGTTCAGAGACATCCTAGGAGCTGCAGTTGCCAAGCTCAGAGACCCCCTAGGAGCTGCAGTTGCCAAGTTCAGAGACATCCTAGGAGCTGCAGTTGCCAAGCTCAGAGACCCCCTAGGAGCTGCGATGGCACTTAAATACTCTAGAGACATCCTTTTTTGGGATTCAGCAGAAAGAGACATCTTTTTTTGGGATTCAGCAGAAAGAGAGGTTGCTTCAAACGTTAAACGCAAAAAATCAGGGGTTCCTATAGCATTATCGATATATCCTTCGAGCCCTCTGCAAGTGATCATCCCGTCGCGCGCTACCAGCGCTTCTCTCAAGCGAGTATAAAATTGATCGCTTCGACCGGGAGTATGTTCCTGTAGCGCTGCAAGAAGTAAGAAAAAGTGATAGAGATAAAACGGTGTTTCGGCTGTTTCATCTGCTGAAATCATTGAAAGCGCTTTTAGACGTTGGTCTTGCATCTCTTTGGGACTATCCCCCTGATAATGCCTAGCATAACGATAATTCTTCGTATAACGGCTATTATAATCGTCTATTGATTCTTCTTTATTCAGCAGTGGAATTCTAGTTTCTTTTAAGATCAGGCGTAATATGCGCTCATCTGCGCTTTGATTCTTTTTGCTAAATAATATGTTGAGCTTATGCCCCAACAAGTGGGCCATTAAAGGCTTATCTTCCTCAGATATCTCTTCCAGATCTCTGAGGCCTTTTTCAAATGGATGTACTTCGCGCAAAAAAAGCGAAAGATCATGATCAGCATTTTTTCGTAATAACGCTTTAAATCCTGCTTTTTTTTCCGCCAGTGTGGTTTGTTTGTATGCCTTTTCGTAGTCTGTTCGATCTGCCGCATTGCGGCTTTTCATATAGGCTTTTGCAAGATAAAGCAGGTGGAGTTCCCTTTTGCCATCTCTTATTTCATCATCGGCGAAAGTTCGATAGAGACTGGCAAGACCCATATTTACCTGCAGATTTTCTAGAAATTCAATTACTTTCTGTGATCCTTTTTCTTTTGCATATTCAAATAAAGACTTTTCCTGTCTTGAAGATAGTTTGCTGAAGGCTGAGATTTTTGAAGTGGATAAATAACACACGATCTCCTTTATTCTCTCTGACTCATCTGCGAGTTTACTTAAATGAGCCAGTTCTCCGGTATTATTTTTATTGAGCCAATTATATATTTTTTGTGTTTTCTGTGTCAGTTCAGTCTCGTAGCGCTCTACATACGTCTCTACAAACTCCGCATATTGATATGATAGTGATTGGAATTTGTCTGCTAACTCCTCATTCTCTTCATTGGATTTTTTAATTTTTTCAAGAAGCTCTTTTATCCAATTTGCAATGCTATACGGTGTATTAGTATTGATAATCTTTTCAATATGTTGGTTACATTCATCAATAGATATACCTGTGAACATCCAGGGTCTATTTTTTTGCAGATAAGCGCGGCATTCTTGTATATTTAAATATTTTACATTTAAATATTTTTTATCAGGCTGCTCTCCCTTTTCCCGTTCTGCTAGTCTCAAAAATTCATAAGCTTTCCCATTATATGAAGATAGTCTTTCCCTGGAGAGGAAAAAAGTGTGTATATTTTCAGCGTTTCCATTGGAGAGTGCGGTCCACAGTTTTCGTAATTTTTTTTCTAGTTCAGACATTTCACCCTTTGAATAACGGCGATTATCTTCTCGGGCGATATCATGGGTATGGCCTCTTTCGGCTGTCATCTTTAATATTATTCCTAAAGACGTAGTCAAAGTTTCTAGCCTTTCTGAAGGGTCTTCGATATACACACCGACCTCTTGAAGATCTTTTATTTTAGCCTCTTGGGCTGCTAATTCTTGTGATGCTTTTAATGCTAGCTTCTGTTCTTCTTTCTTTTGTTCGTCTATTTGGGCTGGTACAGATTGGGCTGGTACAGATTGGGCTGGTACAGAAAGAAGCGGATATAAATCCTCCATCGACAAACCCATCTCAATCATCTGCTGCTTTTTAAAACCATCTTCCTTGATTGTTCCATTATCACTTCTAACCTTATAAATTAATCCCTGCCGATCTTCGCTCTTTCTGACATATACAGTCCTTTGTTGGATAGATTCGTCTGCCGGAAATGGTTGTAAATCGGATAACGGCGGATGGAGTTTATACTGGAAACAAAGTAGCTCTTGCAATAGAAGCTCTAATTGGGTAAGTTTGTGGCAAGAATGTGCTAGTGTCACTTCTTGATTACCTATATCTTCGCCGTAATTTTGAAGACTATCACTGCAAGCCAATTGCAATACAAGTTCCAAACTATCCACATCATCATTCTTAATTGCCGAGAGCGCAAAAGCTTCTAAGATTTTTTCTTTTTCAGCGTCAAGTAAATTTTTTCTTGGAGATCCAGGTGGCGAAGCTTTAACTGGACTAGGAAAATTTTCTGCAGAGGGTGGTTTTTTAGGAGATGTTATTCTTGCTAAAAATCTTGTTAGTGTAGATGGTGTTGCTGGTTGACCGTTCTTAGTCATATAAACTCCATTAAATTTGTTTGACTTCAAGACACCTCTAAAGATGAGTGTTTTTTTCAAGACAAGGCATGCGAATGGCCCGGAGCATAGTTTATACCCATTCAACTTGAAGATACAAAATCAGCATCTTCAAGTTGAGTGTGTATATAGGAGCGACACGTGGATAGGTTCCCGCCTTCGCGGGAATGACAGTGTGCCGCGAACAGTGACTAAATATCAGGTATACCCATTCAACGTGAAGATACAAAACCAGTGCCTTCAAGTTGACTGGATATACCTTTCTCAAAGGAGCAATTGCTTGAACATATTAATTGCAGGTGCCACAGGATTCATCGGGAAAAAATTGGTGGCGGCTTTGCAATCAAGCCATACCATTATGGTGTTGGGACGCGATATAGCAAACCTCCATCGCCATTTTGCCCAACCAATCAACACCATTACTTGGGAGAATCTGCCTAATTTAAATGCGCAGCATTATGATGCCATCATCAATCTTTGTGGTTACAACATTGCAGCTTCACGATGGAGCGACAGCGTTAAAGAAAAAATTATTCAGTCTCGCGTTAAAACAACATCCGCGCTAGTTCATTGGGCCATCAACCAGAAAGCCAAGCCACATTTTATTTGTGCAAATGCTGTGGGAATTTATGGCATGCAGGACAATGCAGACAATGCGGTCCTGGATGAGGATAGCCCTATTGATTTTGAACATCCTCGTGACTTTATGAGCAAGATAGGCATTCGTTGGCAGCAAGCGCTACAACCTGCGATTGACCATGGTTTGAATGTGGTAAGCGCGCGTTTTGGCGTTGTGCTTGGTTATGGTGAAGGTATTTTAAAAAAACTTTCACCAAGCTTTTATATGGGATTTGGCAGTGTTATCGGGGATGGAAATCAGGCCATGTCCTGGGTACATATCGATGATGTTGTGAGCGCCATCATATTTTTGCTTAACCATTCTGATCTCAAAGGGGCATTCAATCTCACATCCCCCTATCCTGTTAGCCAAGCTGAATTTGCACGAACACTAGCGACCACGATGCATCGTCCATTGTTGTTGAAAATGCCGGCTTTTGTGATTCGAATTTTGTTGGGTGAAATGGGTGATTGTCTCCTGCTTAAAGGGCAGCGTGTGGTGCCACACCGTTTGACAAATCTCGGTTACCAATTTCTTTATCCATATTTGATGGATGCGCTGCGTCATGAATATCAGTAATCTTACTAGCTAGTGCAGTGTATCTCTAATTTTGGGTGGTATGTGGTTCCTGTCTCTCACTCGAATGCAGGCATGACTCGTTCGATCTAAAAACCACATACCACCCAAAATTAGAGATACGCTCTACTAGACAGTTAAATGAACACTCTCGAGAAACGCGCCACCCTCCTTTGCTTCCAAATACAGACTTGCTCATATTCATCCAGGAATAAACATGACATCTAATGCCATCGTATGGTTCCGACAAGATCTTCGTCTCTATGACAACCCTGCATTTTCAAGCGTTTGTCATCATCATGACCACGTTATCCCACTATATATTTTGGATGAAACCGCTACGTTTATCGGTGGAGCGCAACGATGGTGGCTTCATCATAGTTTAGCGTCGCTAGATGAGCGCTTAAAAAAATTGGGATTGAATTTGTGTCTGCGTCAAGGAGAAGCACTCGATGTTTTAAAACAATTGGTCGAGGACTATCAAATTGATTCCATCTATTGGAACCGTTGTTACGACGCTCTTTCAATAGCGCGTGATACAGCTATAAAAAAAGTTTTTCAAAGTGCTGGCATTCGTATTGTGACTACAAATGGCAGTTTGCTTCATGAACCTTGGCACATTAAAAATATGTCCGGGCATTTTTTTAAAGTATTCACACCATACTGGCGGGCTTGTGTAAAACAAATGAACATCCCTGAGCCATACACGATTCCCCCTATACCCAAAGCATTAAAGGCGCATAGCGATTCACTCGACAGTTGGAAACTACGACCGACCAAACCGAATTGGGCTGAAGCATTTGGAGATTATTGGCAGCCTGGCGAAGAAGGTGCCTGTCAGAAACTAGCTGATTTCATTTGCATGAACTTGAAGGGCTATGGCACTTCTCGCGATGAACCTGCCAGAGACAGCACGTCAAAACTTTCTCCCCATCTGCATTTTGGAGAAATCAGTCCTTGGCAAATTTTGCGTGCTATTGAACGTGTGAAATTGGAGAAGGATTGCGATTTGAAGTCCGTAGAGCGCTTTTTGTCTGAGATAGGATGGCGGGAATTTTCTTATTATCTGCTCTACCATTTTCCATCGCTACCCCATGCAAATTACAAATCCAATTTTGATATTTTCCCGTGGGAAAATGACGATAATTTTTTAAAACGCTGGCAAGAGGGAATGACTGGATACCCTATTGTAGATGCTGGCATGAGGGAGTTATGGCATACAGGTTATATGCATAATCGAGTCCGCATGATCGTCGCCTCTTTTTTAACAAAAGATTTATTCATTGACTGGCGTTTGGGAGCGAGCTGGTTTTTGGATACGCTGGTTGATGCAGATATAGCGAGTAATTCAGCGAGTTGGCAATGGGTTGCCGGATGTGGGGCTGATGCTGCCCCCTATTTTCGTATTTTTAATCCCGTCTTACAGGGCGAAAAGTTTGACCCAAACGGAGATTATGTGAAGCAATGGATTCCTGAGCTTAAATCAGTCCCTCTCCAATGGATTCATAAACCATGGATGGCGCCTCAAGATAAACTTGGGCTGTGCGCTAAAAAATATCCCAAACCTATCATTGATCATGCTGAGTCAAGGAAAAAGGCCCTGCTTCATTATCAACAACTCTCGGTGAACAACACACCAAACCCCAGCAATTCCCGGTGAAAAACACATCGGGAATTGCTTCCTTGGGCTAATTTATATGCTTTTTATTGCTTCTTGGGCGTGTTGCAATGTAACAAAGTCTCCCAAATCGTTCCCTGTGTCAGGGCCTCTATCAGTCTCATTTTGATTATTTGTATTTCGTTTAGCAAAGATTGAGTGTCTATTTCCTCGTTTTTCTTCTTGTGTTTCTTCTTGTTTTTCTCTCTTGATCCTCTCAATCTCTTCAGTACAAGCTCTAGGGATTTCACGTGACTCACCACCAGCCAAAAAACTATTTACTAGCAAAGCTCCTTCGATAGGGAGTCCATTACCATTATTAGCATCAGTAAGGGACAAAACTGCCAACGCCACCTCTGTTCTTTACAGATCAAGCAGCATGAGGCGGGTAAGTTGCTGAAGGTGACGGTTAGGCAGGTAAGGGTATGACAGGGGCTTACCGTAGAGAGGGCATAACTGGTCTTATATCCAAGCATCGTGGGCGTGTAAGCAACCATCATCATGACGCGTCTACGAAGGCGCAAATCAAGGGATTAGCGCATCAACACTATGCTGATTTTGGCCCTACGTTTGCAGCAGAAAAGCTGCGAGATAGCCCTCTTTTCATTACTTTTTACCTCACAGTTAAATCGTCTTTTCAGACTACTTAACTTGGGGTCAAAAGAGGACATTTCTAAATTGCCGCTACACTTGCCAGTAAAAGGTTGGCCTGCTAATGTCTGGCTGATGGGGTGAAATTCACCTGCTTTTCCTCATCCTTGCCCTTGCACACAAATCTTATACCCAAAACTTTTTCTTGCCACGGATTGGATTTGGAAGCACCCAAAAGACTGAAGCTGAACAAGCTTCTTGGTTGGTATTTGATTGTTATGCTTTCAGCGCACTGCATCGCTAGCGTTATTTGTTCTCCTACAGAAAGACCGCTTGACTGAATCAAAGCAATAACAGTCTCGCAATAGCCATCCTTTATTTGGTTTATTTTTCCACCAGTCGTGCCAGGCGATTGAAAGTATTTTAAATTGAAATTATCTATTTCCGTTAATAGCTCACTTAACTTAGATCCAATGAGTGACCCTAAACTCTGACCAGAATCTAAATTATGCTGCAAAATATTTATATTCGCTTTTTCTCTATGGAAGTGTTTGTAAAAGTCGCTCCAGGTAAACAAGGAGTGCTCATCAACTACTGTGGTTATTTTTTGGAAACGATCTTCCAGTACTCCAGGGTGCTCAACAAGTAGGGCATAGCACGCGAGATAGTTTTTTGCATTGAATTCTTTTTCGATAAGATTCGCTAAACTTGAACGACACATAGCAAATGTCGTAAAATATTTTTTTTCATCATGGGAAACATTATTGCCAGCTAATAAAAAAGATAAAAGCGTTTTTCCTCGAAGACTCTCAGACCCTAAGGTTGTAGTGATCGCTCTTTTGTATTCTTCATCTGGCAATAACAGAAGCAGAAATATATTCTTCGTCAAAAGAGTCTTCACCTGCTCTTCGCCCAACTTTTCATTACCTAAGAGCGACATGATCGCGATCATTTTCTGATCAATTGTCAATAACTCCAACAGATATCTCACCACTTCCCAGCGCCCCTTAAAGGCTGCAACAGTTAAAAGCGTTTCTCCTTTATTAGCTCCCAATGGTGTCATGATCGCGGTCACTTGTTGTTCGGATGGCAATCGCCTCAACAGAGATTCCACCATGTCCACCCGTCCACTAGAAGCCGCAACAGTTAAAAACGTTTTTCCTTTATTAGCTCCCAATGGTGTCATGATCGCGGTCACTTGTTGTTCGGATGGCAATAAATCCAACAGACATACCACCACTTCCCAGTACCCCGTAAAGGCTGCAAAAGCTAAAAGCGTTTCTCCTTTATGAGCTCCCAATGGTGTCATGATCGCGGTCACTTTTTGTTCGGATGGCAATCGCCTCAACAGAGATTCCACTCGGACCCGTCCACTAGAAGCCGCTAAAGTCAAAAGCGTTTCTCCTTGCTTAGCTCCCACAACTCCAAAGGGTGTCGTGATCGCGGTCACTTGTTGTTCGGATGGCAATCGCCTCAACAGAGATTCCACCATTACCAACTCAACCAGAGAATCCGCAACAGTCAAAAGCGTAGCTCCCACACCTCCAAAGGGTGTCGTGATCGCGGTCACTTGTTGTTCGGATGGTAATCGCCTCAACAGAGATTCCACGATTCGGAACTGTCCACTACAAGCCGCAACAGTTAAAAGCGTAGCTCCCACACCTCCAAAGGGTGTCGTGATCGCGGTCACTTGTTGTTCGGGTGGCAATAAATTCAACAGACGTCCCACGATTTGCACCCATCCCATAGAAGCCGCAACAGTCAAAAGCGTTTCTCCTTGAGGTCCCAATGGTGCGGTGATCGCAATCATTAGTTGATCAGGTGAGGGTTGAAGCGAAAGAAACGAATTTAACAGCACAATGCTTTCTTGAATGGCCTCCCCCACACTCAGACCTGCGAGAATTTTTCCACGCATCTCCCAGAGTTTGGGCACCACATTTAACACCCCAATGATTTTTTGAATGGCGTCCTCCACACCCAAGCGACCTGCGAGAATTTTTCCACGCATCTGCCAGAAAGATTGGGGCGCCACAGGATGACGACACCCTACCAAGCAAATCATCAGGGATTGGCGT
This sequence comes from Gammaproteobacteria bacterium, assembly GCA_044237955.1. Taxonomy (GTDB): domain Bacteria; phylum Pseudomonadota; class Gammaproteobacteria; order JAURND01; family JAURND01; genus JAURND01. The sequence continues at coordinate 1,899 of JBIIEG010000005.1, read as the reverse complement.
TGTTGAGCTGTCAGATCAAGCCGCTGATTAATTTTAGTGCTGATTTCAACATCTAACTCCTCGTTTCTGCCTGCAAGAAAACTAATTTCTAGCTCCCTGAAATACCTTCTCGAGGTTCCTTGTTGTTGCGCAAGTTCTCTTGGGGGAAAAAAACCAGATATATCCCTGCGAACATCTAAGGGAAGGCGGGATGTAAAGTCAATTGCACCCACCGCGTTCGACAGATTCTCTGAATAGAGTTCTAAATTTACCCCATTGTCTAAAGACTTAATCTCAAATATGAGCAATTCTCCAGCTGCCCAATTGGTCAGAGGCTGATCCAATTGAGCAGGCCCTAAATAGCTCTCAAGATTCTTTCCCTCTACATGAGGTCGGTAGAGCCGCCCTCTAGTGTTGCGAAAATGTTCATTCACTGCGACGACCAAATCGCGCAGTGTACTGTTTCGTTTTAAGCTAATTTCAATAGGATTTTTAGCCTTTTCTAAAATTGTAACGGTAATCATTTTGGCACCTCGTTCAACAAAAATTGGATGTTTTTTCGTGAATGGTCATGTTAACCCATCAATATTAAGGGAGTATTAAGGCCACTTCTAAAAATTCGGAGCTATCAGGGCAGACTCATCAAAATAGCTTATAAGCCAAGAAGTTGTTTTCGATAGAAATCGTTCCAAGCAGCATAATTACGTTTAATCTCTAATCCCGCTTTAAAAGCTTTATCTCGTCTGAGCATGTTCAACACAAGTTGTCGCACTGTCGCAAAGTTTTGATCGGCATAGTCTCGCCGTATACGACAATCATCTTCTTTGAAAACAACATCCAAACACCAATGTAATCGATTCTCAATATGCCAATGACAACGAATAGCCTCGCTGATTTTGTCTACCTTTGACCATGCTAAAGAACTGATAAAGTACCGAACCTCTTTTTTTTCTACTCCATTTTTATAGACACGATTCTCCACACGAACAACAGTTTGAATATCTTTCCAAACGTTTTTAAACTGAAATAAATACATCAGTGGCAAAAATGTATAGGTTCTTTCCTCTACTCGCCCATGTTCACCATCAATCGTTTTTTTATTCTTAAATACCATCGATTTAAACTGCTTTTCTTCAGCTTGATTAAACAGAGATGAAATTTTTTTATGCAACTTTCCTTGATTTCCTTTCACTGCTAATACGTAGTCCGCGCCTTTTAATCGAACCAAATTTGCAATGCCTTTTTGTGTACCCATAGCATCTATTGTCACAATGCATCCTGATAGGTCTAATTTTTTTAACAACAGCGGTATCGCTTTTATTTCATTACTTTTTTCATCTGTTTTTTCTTGGCCAATGCTAATGCCTTTTTTTGTCGCAAAAGCATTCACAAGATGAAGCGCTTTTTTGCCTAAGCGTTTGTTGTGAGAACGACGTAATGTTTTCCCATCAATGGCAACTATTTCTTCCGGCGTCTTCAATTCTTCCCAGCCTGTCCACGCCATAAAACAGCTTTGAAAATCATCTGGGTGAATCAATGAAAAAACACGGCTAATTGTTTGATCTGAAGGGATTCCTCCAGGTAGTTCTAAAAAAGTTCTTAACCACGCTTCTTTTGCATATCCAAACGCTTCTATGCTTTTCCAAGTCTGCGCACCGCAAATAGCTGCGCAAATAGTGAGCACTAAAATATCTATTAGTTTGAGGCTCTTGCAAAATTCAATATTTGTGAGGAATTATCCTTAAGAAGGTGAGATAAAAAAATAGTGAGCTGAAGTTCACCCCAATTTCTTTGGGTCTATGTCGTTTTGAGTGGGTAAGGCAAAATATAGCCCTCCCAAAAATGAGGATCAAAACAGATGAACAGCGAACAAATATTTGCCATGGGTTTAGGTTTAAGCAGCCCCTGGAAATTAGAGAA
>JBIIEG010000103.1:0-4274 GCA_044237955.1 Gammaproteobacteria bacterium | reverse complement strand
AACATTTTTGAACAACGTTTAATAACCTGGATCCCGTGGTTAAATCGTCCGCGGGATGACGGCCGGAGGGTGGGGTCTTTTCTCATGTTTCCCACCATCTTTTAGGTGGGTGGTTTCTTCGCAACGACGAGCGAGGAGAGTTGTCGCTGCATAACAGTAGGTATAAGCCATGGATAAAAAATTACTGGATATTCTGGCTTGTCCTATCTGTAAAGGTAAATTACTTTACCAACAAAACCCCCAAGAACTCATCTGCAAATTCGACAAGCTCGCTTTTCCCATCGATGACGGCATCCCCGTTATGCTAGAAAGTTCCGCACGTGTTTTATCTTCTGACGAGGATTCCAATGGACTTTAGAGTTGTTATTCCTGCACGCTATGCCTCCAGTCGCTTACCCGGAAAAATGCTCGCTGATATTGCGGGCAAACCCATGATTCAACATGTCTATGAACGTGCAGTAGAAAGCGGCGCCCAAAGCGTTGTGATTGCGACCGATGATGAGCGCATCCGTGAAGCTGCAACAGCATTTAATGCCACCGTCTGCATGACCTCAGCCGATCACACCACAGGCACAGATCGCATTGCTGAAACAGTGGTCATGATGGGCTATTCAGAAGAAGATATCATTGTGAACGTGCAAGGTGATGAACCTTTTATCCCGCCTGTCATTATCCGTCAAGTTGCAGAAGATTTAGATAAATTTGAAAATGCGCGTGTTGCAACTTTGTACGAACCTATCAAAACTATCGAAGACTTATTTAATACAAACCATGTAAAAGTAGTGATGAATAAACGCGGCTATGCGCTTTATTTCAGTCGTGCACCGATTGCTTGGGATCGTGATGCTTTCACCATTCCTCCTTCCCCAAATCAAAAACTCCAGACAGAACATTTTCGTCATATAGGCCTATATGCTTTTAGGGCTGGTTTTCTGCAGGAATATACGCAATGGGAAGTTTCTCCGCTTGAAAAAATGGAGAAACTCGAACAACTGCGTGTATTGTGGAATGGCGGACGCGTGCATCTCACGCAAGTGCAGAAAAAAGTACCTGACGATATCAATACGGCAGAAGATCTGAAGGCCGCGCAGGCTTTTGCCACCCGCTAGCCGTCATCCCGAGGACGATTTAACCACGGGATCCAGGTCATAAGTGTTATTCCCAATGATTTAAAAATGTTTTTGAACAACGTTTAATAACCTGGATCCCGTGGTTAAATCGTCCTCGGGATGACGGCTAATGGAGGGATGGCGGAGTTGGTGCCATCATTTCTTCCAACGCCATGACCTCTGCTGCTGTAAACCGCAAACCCAATTTAGTACGTCGCCATAATACATCTTCTGCTGTCATCGCCCACTCTTCACGCATTAAATAAGCCAGCTCTTTTTCGTACAAATCAGCACCGAGCAACTTCCCTAAATCATTTATCTCTTGCGTGTCTTGTAAAAGATCATACGCACGTGCGCCATATTGCTTGGCATACCGATCAGCGAGTGTGGAGGGTAACCAGGCATATTCAGCACAGAACTTTTTTATAAATGCTGGATAATCACGGTCTGGTATTTCTCCACCAGGTAATGCCGCATGTTCTGTCCAGGCGGGCCCCATATCAGGAAAATAGCCTGCTAAATATCTCAATGCATGTTCTGCTAATGTTCTATAGGTAGTCAGCTTTCCACCAAAAATAGAAAACAATAAAGCTTGTTGTGAACCCGTATTTAACTCAAACGCATAATCTCGTGTCACAGCAGAAAGGTTTTCTGTATGACTGCTCTGTAGCGGTCTTACGCCTGCATAACGCCACTTCACATCGCTTGCAGAAACTTGTTTTTTTAAATAGTAATTCACAGCACCACATAGATAATCTACTTCTTCCGCGCTGATTTGAGCTGAAAGTGGATTACCACTGAATGCCTCATCTGTTGTGCCAATCAGGCTGTAGTCTTCTAAATAAGGAATCACAAAAATAATCCGCTTATCCGTGTGTGTGAGAATCAATGCAAAATCATCATCATATAATTTAGGTACAACAATATGACTGCCCTTAACCAATTTCGCATGGTGTTCTGTCGCAAGCTGTAAGCGATCATTATCTACTTCATCTACCCAAGGACCCGCAGCATTGATCAATACTTTAGCATGCAGTGTTTGTTGAATATGCGTTTGTGTATCTTCTAACAAAACAAGCCAGCAGTTTTTTTCTCTCTTCGCGCTCACAAATTTTGTGCGCGTTAAAATAGTAGCGCCTTTTTCGCGTGCGGCCATGGCATTTGCGATAACAAGACGCGCATCATCTACCCAACAATCAGAATAAGCAAAAGCGCGGCTAAAATCTTTTTTTAATATTTTTCCTGCCGGATGTGTTGATAGCACAATACTTTCTGAGGCAGGCAGTTGATGACGTCGTGAGAGATGGTCATACAAAAATAATCCAATGCGCAATAACCACGCAGGTTTTAAGCGCGGATTATGGGGCATCACAAAACGTAAGGGATGAATTAAATGAGGGGCTTTTTGCATGAGCACTTCGCGTTCTCTCAGTGCTTCTCTCACCAAGCGAAACTCGCCATATTCCAAATAACGTAAACCGCCGTGTATGAGCTTGGTGCTTTTAGAAGAGGTTCCCGAAGCCAGATCACCTTGTTCACAGAGCACCACTGATAATCCTCGCCCTGCTGCATCTGCTGCAATACCTGTGCCGTTGATACCGCCGCCGATGATAAATAAATCAGTGATGTTCATCATTCTAAGTCACAAAGAAGTTTGTAGTTTATTCGTCAGCAATTCTCGCTGAAAAACACATTGGGCCTTGCCGCTGCTTGCGGTATGGTATTTTATCTCCAAAAAAAATCTAACCTACTCATAGTTTGTAGTCAACGAATGAATCCCTGCAGCAGCAATTGCTGTAGAATGCAAAGCGCCTAGAAAATTTTTTTTCGCTTCGCAAGCAGGCTTGCCTGTTGCACCTCAATCTTAAAAGCCTTAACACAAACCAGCATCTTGAAAGGCGAGCGGTATAGGGTAATTGCTGTGTTGTTCACCGAGAAGTGCTGTCTCTGCCAGATAACTAACGTTCGTGAGGGGAATCAGGGCCTGCACATGAAAAATATTCTTGTTGAATTGAGCTCTCGCCTTTTGTCGGATGCGAACTTGCATTTGCAGCCATAAGTTTTATACTCACCGCACATTTTTGCTATAGGCATTAAACATCCCGAGGAACACACCATGTCAATTACCACAGAACAAACCGAAGCCACGCTTTTAGTCGCTAAAAAAGCCTTATTAAACAAAGAAGTAAAGCATTTAGATATAACCAAAATGGATTTTGTACCGCTGGTAGAAGCCATGCGTGATACCGCTTTTCAAGGTAGAAATCTGGCGCGCGCTGCAGATATTTATGATCAGATGCTGAACGATAAAAACTGTGCTGTGATCTTGTGTCTGGCAGGTTCTTTAATCAGTGCAGGTTTGAAAAAAATCGTGGTTGATCTGATCAATCACAACATGGTTGATGCGATTGTTTCTACCGGTGCGAATATTGTCGATCAGGATTTTTTCGAAGCGTTGGGTTTTAAACATTATCAGGGTTCTCCTCAACTAGATGATGGTCAATTACAGAAAATGGCGATAGATCGTATTTATGACACCTTGATCGATGAAGATGCGTTACGTGTTTGCGATCACACTGTTTGCGATATCGCCAATACATTGGAACCTAGAGCCTATTCTTCTCGTGAGTTTATCCATGCAATGGGCGAGTTTTTGGAGAACAAACATCCTGAGGCTGAATCCATTGTATTGTCAGCCTATAAAAAACAAGTGCCTATTTTTGTACCCGCTTTCAGTGATTGCAGCGCAGGTTTTGGTTTGGTAATGCATCAGGTTCAACATCCAGAAAAACATGTGAGCATCGACTCTGTGAAAGATTTTCGTGAATTAACACAGCTAAAAATCAGTAATAAAGAAACAGGCTTGCTGATGGTTGGTGGTGGTGTACCGAAAAATTTTGCACAGGATGTCGTGGTCGCTGCCGAATTATTAGGTGAAGAAGCACCGCTGCATAAATATGCGATACAAATTACAGTTGCCGATGAACGTGATGGTGCTTTGTCTGGATCCACTTTGCGTGAAGCTTGTTCATGGGGCAAGGTGTCAATGGTGTATGAGCAGATGGTATTTTGTGAAGCGACCATCGCACTGCCATTGATCACTGGCTATGCTTATAACAAAGGCGCCTGGAAAAATCGGTCTGGCTTCAAATTTAATCAAGTGTT
>JBIIEG010000132.1:0-3447 GCA_044237955.1 Gammaproteobacteria bacterium | reverse complement strand
ATATAAACATCAGACAGCTTTTTATAGCAGTGGTTATTGTGATTTGCTGAACCACAGAGGCATGTTGCAAGATCAGGTTAGAACGAGCTTGTTTCAACAAGCTATTAAAGAGTTGGTGTCTTCCAAGCATACAGTGATTGACGTAGGTGCGGGTTCAGGGATTTTAAGTTTCTTTTCTGCTACCGCAGGAGCGAAAAAAGTGCATGCTATTGAATGTACGCAGATTATAAAGGAAGCAGAAGTCATCGCCATTCGAAATAACCTTCATGAGAAAATAGATTTTTTTCATGGAGATGCAAACGCTTTCCGTATGCGATCAAAGGCTGACATTATTATTTCAGAATGGATAGGTTATTTCGTTATGGAAGAGTATATGTATCAAGCCTTCCAGGTAGTTAGGGATCGATATTTGCGTCAAGGTGGGAAAGTCATCCCCAGCAAAGTTAGAATGTATTTGGCGCCAGTAGAAGACGCTGATTTATATCAATTTTCTGGGTTAGGTTTTTGGGAGTCCCCTGTTTATGGTTATGATTTTAGCTTTGGTAAAAAGCGACAATTAGCGAGTCCACGTAGTGTTTTGGCGAATATTACATCGGCTGCTTGTATTGCAGAGCCTTGGAAGATATTAACGGTTGATTGTCTGAAAGATAAAGCATCGATATTTCATTTTGAACAATCTGGCGAGGTAAATGTCGAGCGTAATGCTAATTTACATGGCTTTGTGGGATTTTTCGAATTAGATTTATCTCCATCTGTGATTTTATCTACTTCGCCTTTTTCGCTTAGAACACATTGGCAACAGGTTTATTTTCCAATTGAGCAATGCTATGTTCAAAAAGATGATCGAATTCGTATGACAATGATAACCAGGCCTGGAAAAATAGGTCCGAGTATTCAGTTAAAGGTATCAATCTTCCGTGGTAGAAAGAAGATTCACCAATGCGAGTATTGCTATAATCAATCTAAATAAAACCTAATCGCGGTGCAGCAATTCCCACCCTCCTGTTTCCGCGATTGCTTTGAAAGTTAGTGGCAATGACGAGTGCGTGTCACACCGGATTATCAATATCAATAAACTCGTGTTCTAGTTCAAACCGCTCAGATAAATGTTCTCCCAGCGCAATCACGCCATAACGTTCCGTCGCATGATGACCTGCTGCAAATAAATGTATGCCTGATTCACGCGCAATATGTACGGTTCTTTCTGATATTTCTCCTGTGATATAAGCATCAGCGCCGATATCAATCGCAGCTTCAATAAAATCTTGTGCGGCACCTGTACACCAAGCCACGTTGTGAATTTTTTTATTTGTTTTAGAAATATGTAATGGTGCGCGATTTAATTTTTGGCTTAAATGATTTGCAAAATCTTCACCAGCATAAGCAGTTGATAATGTTCCTAAAGATAATAAGTCTAATCCATCTTTGACAGTAAAACGTTTCAGTAGTGTGATATCTAATAATTTGCCGAGTTGTGCATTGTTACCATATTCGGGATGTAAATCTAAGGGCAGGTGATAGGCCAATAAACTTAAGTCATTTTTTAGCAGTGTATGTAAGCGTTGATATTTTATCCCTGTGATACAAGGGTTTTCTCCTTTCCAAAAATAACCATGATGTACTAATACAGCATCTGCTTTTGCGGCAATTGCGGCGGTGAGTAAATCCTGGCAAGCGGTGACACCTGTCACAATTTTTTGAATAGGCGTGCGTCCTGAAACCTGTAAACGATCGACATCCAGTAATGTGTGCAGGTAAGTTGTGAGGGTTGTTAGGTTAGTCATATTTATCCTCCTGCCTCGTCGTTGCGAGCGTATTTTGCGAAGCAATCCAGAAAAAAACCAAAAAGGATTTTATTGGGTTTTCTCCTGGGTTGCATCAAAGCAAAAAACGCTTCTCGCAATGACGAAAGTTCTTACTCTATTCGTAGCAAATGTCCATGTAGCCTCAACCAATTTTTACAGGCTTTATAGTCAGGAATAATAGACGCCACCATTTTCCAAAATAGCGGTGAATGATTGTGATGTTTGAGATGCGACAGTTCATGTACAACTAAATAATCTACAATAGCATGCGGCGCTAATATGATTTGCCAGCCATATTGAATCTCACCTTTTATACTGCAACTGCCCCAGCGGCTTTTAAATTGTTTGATCGCGATAGATTTAAATTGAACCCCTAATTTTTTGGCATATTCTTCAGATTTTCTCTGTAATTCCAGTTCTGCCTGTTGGCAATACCAAATACGCAATTGTTGGTGAATGTGCTGCTTCCTTTTGCTCGCATCTTGAGATTCACGTATAAATACAAAGAGTTGATCGTCTCGTGCCAGCACGGCTGGTTTTTTTCCATACGCTATGTTCAAAAAATAACGTCCGCCTAAAAAAGGAAAAATTTCGCCATCAATATATGCTTTGTGACGATAGGGTGTTGTGTTTGATTGCTCGCGCAATTTTTTTTGCACCCAGGAAATATTTTCATGGAAAAATGCGATGGCAGCATTTTCTGACAGACGTTGAGGTGCTAATAATTGCACTTTACCTTCCCATACGCGCAGCGCGACTCGTTTTCTGCGTGTGCTGCGAATGATTTCAAATGTCGGTGTTTCTATCATGGGTATCAATTTAACGGTATTACAAAAACCACTCATTGCTTTAGTACAACAGGCGGGGGAGGCGATTTTAGAGATTTATGAAAAAAGTCGTCAATACGCGGTCCAGATAAAAGCCGATCACTCCCCAGTGACACAAGCCGATCTGGCGGCCAATGTAATACTCACAGCAGGGTTGCGGGCATTAACACCTGAATATCCTGTTCTGTCAGAAGAAGGCATCAGCACTCCCTGGTCAGAGCGCCAGACATGGACGCACTACTGGTTGATTGATCCGCTCGATGGTACACGTCAGTTTATACAGCACAATGGTGAATTTACCGTGAATGTGGCGCTGATTCAAAATAATCAGCCGATCATAGGATTGTTACATGTGCCGGTGACAGGAGAAACCTATTATGCGAGTACAGCATGGGGTGGTGCTTATAAACAGGATGCCCATCAGCAGATCAGGCCATTGCGGGTACGTTTGTGGCGTACTGATGAAACAATTATACTGACCAGCCGGGCTGCGCGGGCAGCGCGAATACATGAGCTATTCAGTCACTTAGGGGCATTGACCCAAATCGGGATGTCTAGTGCTTTGAAATTTGGGCGATTGGCCGAAGGCAAAGCGGATCTTTCTCCACGATTGGGTGATACTTCTGAATGGGATACGGCTGCAGGACAATGTATTTTGGAGCTCGCAGGCGGTGCTTTGGTTGATTTGACGGGAAAGCCTTTACGATACAATACGCGTGATATTGTATTAAACCCGCACTTTATTGCTGTGGGGGATGCGGATCATTTGCTGAAGCGGCTTGTAGGTTGGGCTGAATGATTTGTATGAAGCCCAA
>JBIIEG010000010.1:0-11716 GCA_044237955.1 Gammaproteobacteria bacterium | reverse complement strand
TGTGGTTGGCAAAAAAAAAAAACAACCCCCCCAAACCTACACTAATGTCATCTACAGAGTTTCAATTTTTTTATAAACCACCTTTTAATATTTCCTTAATAATACAGTTGTAGAATGTGAACATAGGACAAGTGGGAGATAGCCCGTGATCAAAAAAACAGTTCGTGGCATAGGGCGTGTGGTGAAGCCTTTGGTTAATTTTCCAGTCTGGATGGGTTTGAGCAGGCTGAGAGAAAATAACCAGAAGCTTGGCAGGTTAGCTAAATCAGTTTTAACGCCAACAAAAGTAGATGTGCACCGAGAAACATTTGAAGCGGCTGTTGAACGTTTAGGGCTAGACGAGCCAATGATTCAAGCGCGCCAATTTTATTTCAAACGATTGGCTATAGTCTACTTACTCATCGCTATCGCGCTCTTAGGATATGCCTTTTACCTGCTGATTATCGTAGGGGCTCTGATAGGGTTTTTAATGGTTTTGATTGCGATATGGATCGCTTTGGCTTTAGCGTTTAAACAGCATTTTTGGTATACACAAATGAAGGCGCGGCGCCTGGGTTTAAGTTTTAGAGAGTGGCTTTCTATTACTTTGCGCATAACTAAAAGGGTAGGCACATGAAGCATCCAGAAAAACAACACATCACCAAAATAATGTATCTACTCGGCTTGTTGCTGTTGCCCCTGACCAGTATGGCAGATTCCAGCATTATCAGCTTTTTCACGCCGCCTGCCAGTGATATCAGCCTTCAGGTCATGCAGAACATCTTTGGAACAGGTACAGATGCTTTGAATGGCAAGTTGATACGTCCCCTGCTGATGGTTTTCAGCTCCGGTATCGTTATCTTTATGGGCGGGGTATTTGCCTGGAACTTAACGAAATTTGTTTTACACACCGCGCAAGAAGGCGAAATGATGGTGGGTAAGGGCAAGCAGATGGGCCTGGTTGTACTGCGATCTGTTTTTGGTATCTCGATGGTTATCCCCATGTACACCAGTGCTTACAAGGGGCTGTCATTGTCTTTCGTTGTCGTGGCCTGGCTGATTACGCAAGGGATTGGTCTTGCAGATCGTGGTGTGAATGCAGTGGTAGATTACCTAGCTGCCGGCGGCACTATCTATCAGATAGCGCAAAATGCAAAAGATACAAACAGCAAACAGGATATGGCAAAGCCCATGTTGGATGTCTTGGCTTCTCAAGTGTGTGTCTACCAACTCAGACAATTCGCCAAAGAGAATGAAGCAAGAGAGCAAGAAAATGATGCCAGGCTGAAAGCGGCAGGATTGCCTGTAGAGGCAAGACCTGCGCCTAAAATATCCGATGTTGGATATTATTTGAATGCGGATGTGGGCAAAATACAATTTGGTACGAGAAACAAAGATCCTAACGATGCAACGAACCCTTATTTTGCTGAATGTGGCACAGTGAACTGGCCGGTTACTCCAGGTGATTCGAAACAAGGTTTTATTATGTATGCTGCGATGTCGCAAGTACTTGCCGAACTGGATCCGATCGCCGCAAACATTGCCAAAGGTTATCCTGCTAAAAGCCAAGCAGCTAAAGACGGGCTAGATGCGCAAATTTATGCAGGTGTTGCTAATAGTATTATTGGTTATTCAAATATGGTTGCGCCTCTGAGAGTCTCGAATGTAGATAAAGCGACACAAGATGCTTATAACGCCCTGCAATCCATCAAGCAAAAAGGTTGGCTTGCGCTAGGCGCCTATTACCCAATGATGGGTAACTTAAATCAAAATAACAAGCAAGCTTTGAGTGCCTATTCGCCGACGACAACGTTGGGGGCGTTGAGTTCAGGAGGAGAGGTCCCCTCGCCTTCCAATACCGTTTACGATTTTGGCAAGCTTCAAAATGAAGACAAGACCACCTTAAAAGACGAGTTTAAATATATTGCTTCCACAGAAGCGAATACAAAAGCATTTATTGCCGCTATTGATCAGATTGGCAGTACATTGCAGGAAGAGTTAGCGAAAGCTGTACCTGTTACCGGGGCAGCGGGGCCTTTTCAGGGTTTGTTAGGTGTGGCGGAAATTTACATCTCAGATTACTTGTCAAGTGGCAACGCCTTAGGCAGAGCGGAGTCAGGGGTTGGGGCAGTTAAAGATTCAGCCGGTAAGTTTGTGGAAGCTGCTAGTAAGTCTGCTAAGGCGGGTGGGAAAGACTTGGGAGCCTCCGTTAAAGAGTTCAGTAGTCTAGGATTGGATGCATCACTGACTGGTCTAAATTATGCAGCCTATGGCGTAAGTTATGGCGTAGGTTATGCGGGCGAAGGTTTTGGTAAGTTTTTTGGTACGGGTGGCAATGCGAGCAAGAGTTCTGAAGTTGCGGGTAGTTTGTTGTCACACGATAAGCTGACAAAATCCGCAAGCATCGTTGGTGTTTCAACCGCCCTAGCGGGACCCATGGCTTGGGTTTCGATTCCACCGATGCTGATAATTTTTGTTGATATTATAGATAAATTTAGAGTGACTATCGATCAATCGCAGAATGCCGATCCGCTGTTGGCACTACAAGACTTTGGTTTTTACGTCATGGGTAAAGCGGTTTTGATGTTCGCTATTATTTTTGGTGGCACATTTGTCGCCTCGACGATTCTGGCTTGGATTCCATGTGTTAACGCTGTTGGTGTATTGGGGGCTAGTGCGAATCTGATAGCGCCAATTATTGCCATGTTTTTCGCAGCGATGGCAGCTGCAGGTATTGGTTTTGGTATTTATATTCCCATGATTCCTTTCATCGTCTGGGTATCCGCCATTTTGGGTTGGGTAGGACATAGTTTTCAGGCGATTATCGGTGCGCCATTAGTGGCCCTTAGAATGACGACCGCAGAAGGGGAAGGGGTATTGGGTGGCGCCACAGAAGGTGTGATGATGCTGTTGGGTGTTTTGCTGACGCCCTTCTTATTAGTCGTCGGTTTCTCTGCCAACTTGATTTTGATTAAACAGTTGATGATTGTCGTGAACTATTTGTTTTCGCTATTTGCTTATTACAGCTTTGGTCCATATAAAGATACAATCGCTTGGATTATACTGGGGGTTCCGGCCATATTGATGGTTTACTTCACGTTAATAACCTCCTTGGTTCAGGCACTTTCCACCAAGTTAATTGGAGAGTTTCCAGGTGAGGTGTTGCGTCACTTACATACTGCAATGACCGGTCATAAAGCCGCAGAGCAGATGATGGGCAAAATGGAACAGTCTACTGATAAAGCAGCAGGCCAGGCAGGCGATATCAGTGGTAAGGGTAGCGTGTTCCAACAACGCGATAAGAGTCTTGGGGAGTTGTTGGGCGGTAAAAAAGGTGGCGGTGGTGGTAAAGGCGGCGGTGGTGACGCCCCCAAATAAGAAACAGGCGTTTTTCAAATCACGTAAAAACCCCGCAGTGAGTTGCGGGGTTTTTTATTTCCCCCTTTAAAAACCTCCTGGTTTTGTTATTTAATTTGAAGATACAAAACCAGTATCTTCAAATTGAACGGGTATATATCCATTGTGAAAAGAACCAACAGCAGCGCTCGCTGGTTAAAGGAGCATTTCAACGATCACTATGTAAAGCTGGCACGCAAAGCAGGCTATCGATCTCGCGCGGCATTTAAATTGTTGGAGCTCGATGAGCGGGATCGTCTTTTAAAACAAGGCATGACAGTGATTGATCTGGGCGCAGCACCCGGTGGTTGGTCTGCGGTGGCAAAACAAAAAGTAGGGGAGAAAGGTCAGGTAATTGCTTTGGACATATTGCCCATGGAACCACTTATTGGTGTTGAGTTTTTGCAAGGTGATTTTAACGAAGAAACGGTGGTAGAAGCGCTATTAAAACGCGTTGACAAGCATCATGTTGACCTTGTAATGTCAGACATGTCCCCCAATATAACAGGTATCACAGCAATCGATCAGCCTAGGTCTTTTCAATTAACAGAACAGGCATTTGAATTCGCAAGAGAAGTATTAAAACCAGGCGGCAGTTTTATCGTCAAAGTCTTTCAAGGGCAAGGTTTTGATGCTTTTTTAAAAGCGGTCAGAGCTGATTTTTCTAAAGTGCATATTCGTAAGCCCAAGTCCTCCCGAGATCGCTCTCACGAGGTTTATATTGTTGCTATGAGTTTTAAATCGTAACTACTCACGGTGTTTTTGATTTTTTTCTCCTCTCCCTTCGACGTGGGAGAGGAGAAAAAAGGCAAACTAAAAAAGGCATAAACAATACCGGGCACGCTGCCTGTGGGTACTTTAAATCCAAGCAGTCTTAATTGAGTCGCAAATCATGACAAAAAATCTACTTCTATGGGTTGTTATCGGCGTTATCCTCGTTGCAATTTTTAGCAGCTTAGGTCCACGTCAGGCAATGGGTCAAAAGCTGACCTATTCTCAGTTCCTGCAAAATGTAGACAGAGGCGATGTCAGTAGCGTCATGATTGAAAATCAATCGATCACAGGGTTGAGCAAAGACAACACGCCATTTACGACCTACATGCCTATTCCCGATCAATACCTGCTAGGCGGTTTGATTAAAAAAGGCGTGAGCGTGACCGGTAAAGAACCCGAACAACAAAGCCTGCTGATGCATATCTTTATCAACTGGTTCCCCATGTTACTGTTAATCGGTGTGTGGTTGTTCTTTATGCGTCAAATGCAAGGCGGTGGTGGCGGTCGTGGTGGCCCCATGTCGTTTGGTCGCAGTCGAGCACGCATGCTCGATCAAAATCAAACCAAAGTAACCTTTGCAGACGTAGCCGGCGCTGATGAAGCCAAAGAAGAAGTCAAAGAGCTCGTCGATTTTTTGCGCGATCCAGGCCGATTTCAAAAACTAGGCGGTAAAATCCCTTGCGGTGTATTGCTCGTAGGTTCACCTGGGACCGGTAAAACATTGCTCGCAAAAGCCGTTGCCGGTGAAGCCAATGTGCCTTTTTTTAGTATTTCAGGTTCTGATTTCGTAGAAATGTTTGTGGGTGTCGGTGCATCTCGTGTACGCGACATGTTTGATCAAGCTAAAAAACAAGCGCCCTGCATTATCTTTATCGATGAAATTGACGCAGTGGGTCGTCATCGTGGCGCAGGATTAGGGGGCGGACATGATGAACGCGAGCAGACATTAAATCAGCTGTTAGTAGAAATGGATGGTTTTGAAGGTAAAGAAGGCGTGATTGTGATGGCAGCCACTAACCGTCCCGATGTATTAGATCCGGCATTATTACGTCCCGGACGATTCGATCGCCAAGTCGTTGTGCCATTACCTGATGTGCGTGGACGCGAACAAATACTCGATGTGCATATCCGTAAAGTGCCGATGGGAAAAGATGTCAAAATCGGACTGATTGCACGCGGCACCCCTGGTTTTTCAGGGGCTGATTTAGCAAACCTCGTCAATGAAGCTGCTTTATTTGCAGCACGCAATAATCGTAAAGTCGTCACGATGGAAGAGTTAGAAAAAGCCAAAGATAAAATTATGATGGGCGCAGAACGTCGCTCGATGGTGATGAATGAAGAGCAAAAAAATCTCACGGCCTATCATGAAGCAGGACACGCGATTGTAGGGCTGTCAGTCCCAGAACATGATCCCGTCTATAAAGTCAGCATTATTCCACGTGGTAGAGCATTAGGCGTCACCATGTTTCTACCGGAAGAAGATCGATACAGCGCTTCTCGTCGTCGTTGGGAAAGCCAGCTATCAGGATTGTTTGGCGGACGTCTTGCTGAAGAATTAATTTTTGGTAAAGACGCTGTGACGACGGGTGCTTCTAATGATATTGAACGCGCCACTGAAATTGCCCGCAACATGGTTACCAAGTGGGGATTATCCGATGTCTTAGGTCCGTTGGTTTATGGTCAGGAAGAAGGCGAAGTATTTTTAGGCCGCTCGATGACGCGTCATAAAGAAATGTCAGAAGCCACCACATTAGCGATAGACAAAGAAATACGCGCGATTATCGATCGTAACTATGAACGTGCCAGAGATATTTTAATCGCCAAAATGGATCTGTTGCACACCATGGCAGCGGCATTGATGAAATACGAAACCATTGATGAAGCACAAATCGCGGCCATGTTGGCAGGCAAACCTATACCCCCTCCTAAAGATTGGAGGGACACAGATGCTGGTGAAGAGGAAGGACCTGTTGAGCCAGTGACACCTGTTATTAAGAAAAAAGCAGATAAAGCGGGTGATGTGACAGAGAGTATTAGTTAGAAGTTAAGCATCCGTGTGCCTCCCCCGCGCCAGACCGTCATCCGGATGTTCAGGAAGAACCGAATGCCGTGTCGACAGGGATGTCGAAAAGCGGCCGTGGACGATTTAACCACCGGATCCAGGTCACAAGTGTTTTTCAAAAGTATTTTTAAATCTTTAAATGTTCCATTGAATTTTTAAAAAATGACGCTCATCAACTGTCGCGGCAAAAAACTCGATCTTTCCTGCCCTCAAGTCATGGGCATCCTCAACATCACGCCCAACTCTTTCAGCACGGTTGGGCGTTTTCTCTCCCGTGATGACGCCTTAAAACACGCAGACAACATGGTGCAATTTGGCGCCGCCATCATTGATATAGGCGGCGAACCCACCAACCCCGGTGTGCATCCCGTTGTCTCACTGCAAGAAGAGCTCGACCGCGTATTACCCATTGTAGAAGCGCTCGCACATAACATCCCCGTCCCCATTTCTATTGATACCAGCAAACCCGAAGTGATGCGTGAAGCCATGGCCCTCGGCGCAGGTTTTATCAACGACGTACGCGCACTGCAAGATCCAGATACCTTAAAAATAATCGCAGAAACTGGCACACCTGTTTGTTTAATGCACATGGCATTTCCAGCAGGAAAATCATCTGCACAAGCGAATTGGCTTTCAACTGACGAAGATGTTGTGCAACATATCAAACACTATTTATCTTCTCGAGTAGATGCTTGTATGGCCGCAGGTATTTTTCGCGATAAAATCGTGATTGATCCAGGTATTGGGGGCGGCAATTTTGGCAAAAATTTAGAACAAAACTTACAGATACTCGCCAGGTTAGATGAATTTAAAACACTAGAATTACCGATATTAGTCGGCGTATCCCGTAAATTATTTATAGGAGAGTTGCTCAATATTCCCGTCGAAGAAAGATTATCAGGGAGTCTGGCAGCTGCTGTGATGTCAGTTGTGAATGGTGCTTCGATTATTCGTGCGCATGATGTGAAAGAGACAGTGCAAGCAGTGAAAATGGCGGTGGCGATTCAGAATGGTATGCCTTTTTTCTCCTCTCCCTTCTTTGGGAGAGGGTAGGGAGAGGGCAAAAAAATGCTGAAACTAACGCAATATGCAAAAGAGCTTCGCCAAAACATGACAGACGCAGAGCAGCGACTTTGGAAGCATTTGAGGGCACATCGTCTCAATGGCGCAAAATTTAGAAGGCAACACCCCATCGCAAATTACATTGTTGATTTTGTGTGCTTAGATGCATCTCTTATTGTTGAATTAGATGGAGGTCAACATGCAGAACAAATTGGCTATGATCAGAAGCGAGATGCACTTCTGAAACAACATGGATTTACTGTTTTACGTTTTTGGAATAACGATGTATTACAAAATACAGAGGGTGTTTTAACTGCTATTTTAGAAAAATTAGATCAGGAAAAAACCTAAATCGCCCTCTCCCTACCCTCTCCCAAAAAAATGGGAGAGGAGAAAAAAAGCAAAAAAGCAAAAAAAATGCCGCACGCAAAGGTTCCCACCGTGAAAAGCTTTGAAAGCTGTCATAAAGGAAGCTGGGCTAATCAAGCCAGACGATGCTGATACGCGTTCGACCCGCTATGGGCGCTACCTGCCATTTTGGGCTTAAAGTGCTTTAACGCAAACCGTTTAATGGAGATTTCTCAATAAAATATCCGTATAAGTCAATGAGTTAAGTGCTTTAACGCAAACCTGCATAGATCACTGGTAGAAGCTGAGATTGACTGAGTTTGAAAAATTGATCGTTAAGGGACATTGTTATGACAAATAAAGTTGAGCTATATCATTACAAGCCCTTATCAACTAAAGAACATTTTTTGCAGCTCAAAAATTATATGAACCAGAAAGTATGGTTTACTCAATTAGCCAAATTTAATGATCCTTTTGAAGCACAATTTGCTTTTAAACATGCAAGTTCAATAGAGATACTAAATAATAAACCGACGTTTGATAAACATTTTGTTTGCTTGAAATTGAGAGATCCAGAATTAACAGAAGAAGGCCTTAAACAGTGGCTCACAACAAATCAAGCGTCTGAAAAAAATGCTCAAACAAGCCTGGATAAAATTTTTAAGTCATTCGGTGCAATTTGTTTAACTGAAAGTGGCTCTAATATTCCGATGTGGGCGCATTATGCGGATAACCATCAAGGGTATTGTATAATTTTTGAAATTGATCTGGATTTTATTTTTAACAAATATAAAGAAGGTCATGAAAAAGAGGGTGGATCTAAATATGAATGGAGTGAATTTGAAAAATTAAAAGAAAAAATTTTTAATCCAAGTGAAGATGGTAGTGATCAAGAGATACTCTCTTTTCAACAGCCGAAGGATGATGAAAAAAAGGATTTTATTTTCACCAAGATTATTTATAAAGAAGATAGGCCAGTTTTAGACCAAGTTACATGGGACGAGGCAGCAGAAAGGGAAAAAAAGTATGGTAAAAATAAATATCTGTCCAAAAATTCATTTGGAGTTAAATTTAAACAGTGGTCACATGAAGAGGAATATAGATTAATTGTTAATGCAAACAGTGAAACATCCGGTTTGATGGACTTAAGATTTTATCCTTTTATAAAAATAACAGGGATCATCATGGGGTGTAAAATCGGAGAAAATCTCTCCGAAGATGCTGCTGACTTTATTAGTAGTTATAAGTTATCTGAGCATGGATTTAAGGGGAGCTGTATGGAGGAGAAAGTCAAAGGGTGTATTGCAAATTTAGCAAAAGAACACAAAGTTGAAATTTATCTTGCTGAATGTTCCCCTGAAAAATATGAAATTAAGCGTAGCAAGTATATGTAACCAAGAGTCAATTCTTCCAATTTTCATCCAACTCTTGTACACGGCGAAATCGATTCTCTTACTTATTTAAATTTAAAAGGAAAAACCATGTCAAAAATCATCTCTATCAAAGGCTATGAAATTTTAGATTCTCGTGGTAATCCAACGGTTGCAGCAGAGGTGCAACTACAAAGCGGTAGTTGCGGCTATGCAGCTTCTCCTTCAGGTGCATCAACCGGCTCGCGTGAAGCCATCGAGTTGCGCGATAAAGACCCCAAACGTTTCGGTGGCAAAGGTGTTTTAAAAGCCGTTGAAAACATCAATGGTGAAATTCAAACAGCCTTGTTAGATGTTGAACCTTTTGATCAAGCTTATATTGATCGTACGTTGATTGAGCTAGATGGCACACAAAACAAAGCACGTTTAGGTGCTAATGCGATATTGGCAGTTTCACTGGCGGTCGCAAAAGCGGCAGCCAATGAATTAAAAAAGCCCCTCTATCGTTATCTTTCACAAGGTGAATCACCCGTATTGCCCGTTCCCATGATGAATGTCATCAATGGCGGCGCACATGCAGATAACAACGTCGACATGCAGGAATTTATGATTATTCCTGCAGGCGCATCTTCTTTTTCTGAAAGTGTGCGTTATGGTGCAGAGGTATTTCACAGCTTAAAAAATGTGCTGTACAAGCGTGGGTTTCATACAACGGTGGGAGATGAAGGTGGATTCGCGCCTGATTTACCTTCTAACGAATCAGCGATTGAAGTGATTTTAGAGGCGATCACACAAGCGGGTTACAAGCCGGGCAAAGATATTTATCTAGGATTAGACCCGGCCAGTTCCGAATTTTATAACGAGGGCCACTATCATTTGTCGGCAGAAAAGCGTGTCTTGTCTTCAGAAGAAATGGTTGATTACTATGCAAATTGGATACGCCAATATCCGATTATCAGTATTGAAGATGGGATGAGCGAAGGTGACACAGCAGGCTGGCAATTATTGACGCAACAATTAGGCAATAAAATACAGTTGGTAGGCGATGATAATTTTGTCACAAATCCCGCTATTTTTAAGCGCGGAATTGAACAATCCATTGCCAATGCGATTTTAATTAAGCTCAATCAAATTGGTACGCTGACTGAAACGCGAGAAGCGATTGCTTTGGCTAAAGCTAATCACTACAACGCGGTGATTTCTCACAGATCCGGTGAAACAGAAGACATCACCATCGCTGATTTAGCAGTCGCAACAGCAGCGGGTCAAATTAAAACAGGTTCGTTGTGTCGTTCTGATCGTGTCGCAAAATATAATCGCTTGTTGTATATCGAAAAAGAACTTGGAAAAGATGCGGTTTTTGCAGGGCTAAATGTATTTTCAAAAATGAGATAAGCCATGAACACACGCGGATACTCACCACTTGATCACTTCATCAATCATATAGACCAAGGCATTCGCACGGTATTTGCACAAGCGATTCCCACACGCAATAACCCTGCACAAAAAACAACGGAAGCACGGCTATCTGTTCAAGACGCTCGTCAAAGCGCGGCATTGATGCGTGTCAACCACGCAGGTGAGGTGAGTGCACAAGCGCTCTATCACGCGCAAGCACTCACTGCAAAATCACCTGCTGTTAAAAAAGCCATGGAGCAAGCAGCCATAGAAGAAAACGATCATTTGGCCTGGTGTGAACAACGACTGCAGGAGTTAAATAATCATACCAGTTACTTAAATCCACTCTGGTATGCAGGTTCTTTTGCGATGGGTGTGTGTGCAGGATGGGCAGGAGATCAATGGAATTTAGGTTTTTTGGCAGAAACAGAACGACAAGTTGTCAAACACTTGGATCAGCATTTAGAGCAATTGTCCAAGGCAGATAAAAAAAGCCGACAGATCTTAACCAAGATGCGTGAAGACGAAGCGCATCATGCAACCACTGCGTCCACTGCAGGCGCTGCAGAATTGCCGACGCCTATCAAATTGATGATGCGAGGATTTTCTAAAGTGATGACGCGTGTGGCGTATTGGATATAAGAAATTGAATAACAAAACCAGGGGGTTTTTTAAGGGGGAAACGCCTTATTTCCCCCTTAAAATAAAAATACCGCTTGCCACCCAAACACATCCCGCGATTTTTTGCGGGACAATGCCTTGACAGAAAGCAGTATCTTGAAAGGCGAGCGGTATATTGCAACTACACTAAACCTCCATCCACAATCAAATTCATCTTGGTGCACATCCGCCCATCATCGGCCGCTAAAAATAACACCATCCGCGCAATATCTTCTGGGTATAGTTTTTCTTTCAGCGATTGTGCATTTAATACATCAGCTTCAGCTTGTGGTGTCAGCCATTTTTCTAACTGACGCTGCGTCATCACCCAACCTGGCATTAAGCAATTTACCCTTATATTAAAAGGCCCATATTGTTTCGCCAGGGCGCGACTCATACCCATGATCGCAGCTTTAGCGGTGAGATAACCGATGTATTCATCAGCAGGGGTGGAGAGAAAACAATTAGAACTCAGATTGATAATGGCGCCATCACGATTTTTGATCATGGCGGGTAATACGGCTTGCGCTGCAAAAAAATAGTGGTCGAGATTATCAGCTAATGCAGTGCGCCAGCGTTCTTCAGTGACTTCTAGTGTGGGATGACGTTCATCGTTGCCTGCGTTATTCACCAAGATAGAAATATCACCGAGTGTTTTGCTGACTTC
>JBIIEG010000047.1:0-7480 GCA_044237955.1 Gammaproteobacteria bacterium | reverse complement strand
CTAAAAAAGAATCGCTGTATGCAAAACCCTCTGTACAACTATCCCGCGTTAAAATGTATCTGGAAGCATCCGAAGGTCGATTAGAGATAGTAAGCGCGCCCAAAAAAGGAACAGAAGTGAAACTACACATTCCATATGAATTGACTACGCATGTGCCTAGCCGAGGAAAAATAATTATGGATGATGCTGACGATTATAGAAAAGGGGAAATAGGGCGGCCACTCACATGTGCTGTTCTGTTGGTCGAAGATGAGTTGGTCATGCAAAAAATAATAGTTCAGCGCTTAGTTGAAATGGGTTATCAGGTGGATGTTGCAAAAAATGGTCGTGATGCAATTGCGCTTGCCATAGCAAATGACTATCCCATTATTTTGTTGGATATCACCTTGCCCGACATCAATGGCCTAGAAGTCATGAAGCAGATTTATGCGTTGAAAGGAGACAATATTATTTTTATAGCCTTATCTTCACATGCTTCTGAAGAGGAAGAAGACTATTTTATGCGTCAAGGTGTTATGGCGTTGCTGGCAAAGCCTGTGACACACAAACAGCTAAAAAATATGATGGATATGGCTTTAGAAGTGAAAGCCAGATTAGAAAAAAATTGATATACCGCTCGCCTTTCAAGACGCTGGTTTCTATTAAGGCTTTGTCCCGCAAAAAAGTGCGGGATGTGTTTGGGTGGCGAGCGGTATAACCTGTTGAATTTAAGGGGGAAATAAGATATTTCCCCCTTAAAAAACCCCGTGGTTTTGTATTCGAACTTGAAGACACAAACCACTGTCTTCAAGTTGAATGAGTATATACCGCTCGCCTTTCAAGACGCTGGTTTCTATTAACACCGCTCGCATCAAAAAGCACCTTTGCGAGCGGTAAGCTCGCCACATGTTTTTTATCCAACACTTGTTCTATGCAGAAACTAATCAAAAAAGTTATCGCCTTTTTATTGTGGGGACCACATCGATACCTCAAATCTCCTGCTCGTATTCGTTTCCTCGTTTTCCTGCACGATGTTTTAATGATTCCGCTCGCTTGGGCTTTGGCGTACGGGTTACGTTTTAATCTTGAACCTATCTCTCCTTTGTTTATTAAACAAGCTATAAGTGTCATACCAATTATCATCATCATACAAGCGTTATATTACTGGTTGTTCGGTCTTTATCGCGGCATATGGCGTTTTGCCTCTTTGCCAGATTTGGCGCGCATTGTGAAAGTAGTCATCATTGGTACGGTTTCCTCTGTCCTCATTTTGTTTTTAAGCGCAGAGCTGGTTGCGATTCCACGCTCTATTTTTCCACTCTATACATTACTGTTAATCGTGATGTTAGGTGGCTCGCGTATTGTGTATCGTGGGCTTAAAGATTATGTGGAAATAAAATCACATGATCTTCAACTCCAGCGCGTACTCGTTGTGGGTGCAGGTCAAGCGGGTGAAGGATTGGTCAGAGATTTAATACGACAAGCGCAAAAAGAATATCGCGTCATGGCGTTTGTAGATGATGACAGTGCTAAACGTGGGCAGGAAATTCATGGCATACGCGTATTAGGCAAAACGTCCGACATTCCAAAGATTGTAAAAGAGCAGGGCATCGATTTCATTATGATTGCAATACCGTCAGCGCGTTCGGCTGATATGCGACGCATTGTTGGTTATTGTGAAAAAGCAATCGTACCTTTTCGCACTCTGCCAAGCCTGCAAAATTTAACCAGTGGCAATGTACAAATTGATACCCTGCGTGCTGTTTCTTTAGAAGACTTGTTAGGCCGTGATCCTGTTTTATTAGATTGGGAAAATATTCGCACTAATATTCAACACAAAACAGTATTGGTGTCAGGAGGCGGTGGTTCTATCGGTTCTGAATTATGTCGACAGATTGCTGAGCTGTGTCCGAAATTATTAGTTGTGCTAGAGCAAAACGAATTTAATTTGTACTCACTGACATTAGAGCTAAAACAGAAATTTCCTGAGCTTAATTTTGTAGGATGTCTGCTGGATGTCACCGACAAGGTAGGTGTCAGTGCTGTGTTTCACCAATACAAAATAGATATCGTGTTTCACGCGGCGGCGTATAAACATGTGCCATTATTGGAAGATCAATTACGCATTGCTGTTAAAAATAATATTTTGGGGACGCATATTCTGGCGGAAGCGGCAGCTAATGCGGCCGTGAAAAAATTTATTTTAATTTCCACTGACAAAGCTGTTAATCCCGCCAATATTATGGGTGCTACCAAAAGAGTCGCAGAAATATTGTGTCAAAATTACCAACAGACTGCTATATCACCGATGCAATTTGTGACGGTGCGTTTTGGTAACGTTCTGGGATCTATCGGCAGTGTAGTACCTTTATTTAAAAAACAGATTGAGACAGGCGGGCCAGTAACGGTGACGCATCCCGACATGACGCGTTTTTTTATGACGATTCCAGAAGCCACACAATTAATTTTACAAGCATCCGTTATGGGGCAAGGAGGCGAAATTTTTGTGTTGGATATGGGCGAGCCTGTGAAGATTCAGTATCTGGCTGAACAAATGATTCGTTTAGCAGGCTTTGTGCCAGGGCGAGATATTGTCATTCAACATGTTGGATTGCGGCCAGGAGAGAAATTGTATGAAGAACTATTTCACACAGCAGAACCTTTGTCCGTGACCGCACATGAAAAAATCATGCAGGCACAATATCGAAAAATAGACGGGCAGAAATTGATGCATTGCTTAAGTGATATGAAAAAAGCATGTGATGAAAATGATGAGGTTATATTGCAAGCATGTTTAAAACAATTGGTGCCGGAGTATCAGTCGAATATTCAAAGCGTTACTTGACATGACGCACCGTTTCTTTTTCGCCATCAAAGTAACAGAGCCACTCTCTCACACAATTATCACCACCATTCAGCTGCTAAAAAATCAATATATACCCCTCGCCTTTCAAGATACTGGTTTCTGTTAAGACTGTCCTAATGCAGCCTTAACCATAATTAAGTCGAATAAGTGGTGATCCTGATTTTCAGTGGAATTGTTTTGCGTTTGATGCGCGAAGATCGGTTGATTTGCTGTTAGCAGAAGTTAAAAGCCAGTGCATCATTTCACCAACTTTGACAGGCATTTGCGCTGTAAAAAAAGTTTGTCATTCCCGCGAAGGCGGGAACCCATCCATGACTTAGCAGCGAGAATAGGGATAGGTTCCCGCCTTATCTCACCAACGTTGACAGGTATTTGCGCTGTAAAAAAAGTTTGTCATTCCCGCGAAGGCGGGAACCCATCCACGACCTAGCAGCGAGAATAGGGATAGGTTCCCGCCTTATCTCACCAACTTTGACAGGCATTTGCGCTGTAAAAAAAGTTTGTCATTCCCGCGAAGGCGGGAACCCATCCACGACCTAGCAGCAAGAATAGGGATAGGTTCCCGCCTTTGCGGGAATGACAAATATTAGAGAATTGCAACCCTTCCTCCTGACAGCAAGCAGAAATTTACGCAGCGTTCAAACCAGGAAGTCATTATGGATGTTGAAAAGGGGCCCCTGGTTTTGTATTCGAACTTGAAGATACAAAACTAGTACGTCATCGCACTAATTTTGGCTATTAAGTAGTATTGTCATTCCCGCGAAGGCGGGAACCCATCCACGACCTAGCAGCGAGAATAGGGATAGGTTCCCGCCTTCGCGGGAATGACAAACTTTTTTTTATAGCGCAAATACCAGTCAAAGTTAGTGCGATGACGTACTAGTATCTTCAAGTTGAATGGGTACAGACTCTCTAAATTTTTTGGCTATCTTTTGGTAGACAGCCGATGGACCGCGTCAACCAACGCAGCCACATGCTCAACAGGTGTTTGAGGTTGAACACCATGACCTAAATTAAAAATATGTCCGGGATGTTGGCCATAGTCTGCCAATATGCCCGCCACCTCTGTTTCTATGCGTTCAGGTGATGCATATAAAACAGCGGGATCCATGTTGCCTTGCAGTGCTACTTTATCACCTACACGTTGGCGTGCTTCGCCGATGTTAAGCGTCCAATCTAATCCCAACGCATCAGCGCCGCTATCTGCTATCGATTCTAACCATTGCCCGCCGTTTTTAGTAAATAAAATAATGGGAACTGTTGAATGGTATTTTGCGCGCAGATGCGTGATGATCTGTTGCATATAATGTAGCGAAAATGCTTGATAATCACGTGGTGTGAGAATGCCACCCCAGGTATCAAATATCATGACTGTTTGTGCGCCTGCTTCAATTTGCGCTTCTAAATAATGACTGACGGCAATTGCTAATTTTTTCAGCAGCGTATGCAAGCTGGCCGGTTCTTTGAATAGCCATTTTTTTATCAGGCTAAAATTCTTGCTCGCTCCTCCTTCAATCATGTAAGTGGCGAGTGTGAAGGGACTACCAGAAAATCCAATCAGCGGTATGGTATTTCCCAACGCACGTCGCGTTAGTGTAATGGCATCCATGACATAGCGCAGTTCAGTTGCCATGTCGGGAATGCCTAGCGCGTTAATATCTGCGATGGATTGAATGGGGTTGCTGAAACGAGGACCTTCGTTTTCAATGAAGTGTAATCCCAAACCCATGGCATCCGGGATAGTTAAAATATCTGAAAAAATAATCGCGGCATCGAGCGGAAATCGTTTGATAGGTTGCAGTGTAATTTCACAAGCAAGTTGTGGTGTTTTGCATAGGTGCAAAAAACCTTTGGCTTGTGCGCGTAATGCTCGATATTCAGGGAGGTAACGTCCTGCCTGGCGCATGATCCAGATGGGTGTTTTGTCGACGGGTTGACGACGCAGGGCGTTTAGAAAGCGGTTGTTTAGAGGCACGGGTTTTCTTCTGGGTTGTATCAGCGCAAAAAACGCTTCCAAAGACCAGTTCTCACGCGAGGCCATCATCCCGTGGACGATTTAAGCACGGGATGATGGCCGTAGGGTGTGTGGCTTTGTCGCAATAACGGTATTAGTAGTGCACTCGAAACTCTAATCCTTCAGGGGGCAAGATATCGCCATCTAATAATACTTGATCGTCTTGAAATTTCAGTTGTCCTGCTGCATAGAGTCGAATTGTTTCTGGATACAATTTGTGCTCGAGTGTGTGTACTTTATTTTTTAGGGAATGTGCGTCATCGTTAGGAGAAACAGGCACGGTTGCATACATCACGATAGGGCCGCTGTCTAATTTTGAAGTAACAACATGCACCGTCGCGCCGTGTATTTTATCGCCTGCAGCCAATACCTGTTCATGCGTATGAACGCCGGGATATTTTGGTAATAAAGAAGGATGAATATTTATGATGCGATTTTTGAAATGCGCCACAAAATCCGCACTTAAAATGCGCATAAAACCTGCGAGTATAATCAGTTCAGGTTGGTATTGTTCGATGGTTTTACACAATAGTTGATCGTAGTCGTTTTTATTGGCCACCGATGTTTTGGGTATGATTTCGGTCGGAATTTCTTCACGTTTAGCGCGTTCTAAACCATACGCATTTTCTTCGTTGCTGATGACAGCGCAAATTTCAGCGGGCAAGCCATCGGCAATCGCATCAATGAGGGCTTGTAAATTAGTACCGTTGCCAGAAATAAGCACGGCAAGTTTGAGTGGGTGTTCAGGAGAGCAAGTACGCATTAAAGAATGACCTCTGGAGTTTGTAAGTTTGATTTTTCAATATGCCCGATTGGCCAGGCAGTTTCACCGGCTGTTTCGAGTATGTGTAGCGCTTGTTTGGCTTGAGATTCTGCAACACAAATAACCATGCCAATACCGCAATTAAAAGTACGATACATTTCTTGATCGTGGATACGTCCTTTTTCTTGGAGCCAATTAAAAATAGCAGGCATTGTCCATTGTGTTTTATTCAGTCGCGCTTGTGTAAAAGCAGGCAATACGCGCGGAATATTTTCTAATAATCCGCCGCCTGTGATATGTGCCATGGCGTGTACTTGCACTTGTTGTAATAACGCAAGCAGTGGTTTGACATAAATCCGTGTAGGACACAACAGTGTTTCGCCCAGTGTGCTTTGATCAAAAGGTGCTGTTAAATCAGCATTTTCAAGCGTGAGAATTTTGCGTACCAGCGAAAAACCGTTTGCATGTACACCCGAAGAAGCAATGCCGATCACCACATCGCCTGGGGTTACTTTAGAGCCATCCAGTAGTTGATCTTTTTCCACGATGCCGACGGTAAATCCAGCTAAATCGTAATCTTCGCCTTGATACATGCCCGGCATTTCTGCCGTTTCACCGCCAATCAGTGAGGCGCCTGCTTGTTCGCAACCTTGGCCTATGCCACGCATGACGTCAGTTGCGATGTTTAAATCTAAATGGCCACTGGCAAAATAGTCTAGAAAAAACAGTGGTTCGGCACCTTGTACAATCACATCATTCACACACATCGCAACCAGATCAATGCCTATGGTGTCATGTTTATGCATGGCTTGAGCGAGTTTTAGTTTGGTGCCAACACCATCGGTAGAAGAGACTAAAACAGGCTGACGAAAGCGGTGTAAAGGCAGTTCAAATAAAGCGCCAAATCCACCTAACCCAGCGAGCACCTCAGGACGGCGTGTTTTAGCAGCAATGGGCTTTATTTTATCTATAAAAGCGTTGCCAGTGGTGATGTTGACGCCGGCGTCTTCGTAGGTTAAAGAAGTGTTTTTCAGGTTGTTCATAAAGTATGATAATAAATCAGTCAAAAAATAAATGGGATGCGAGACTTATGCAAGTGTATAGAAATTTTTTTTTAGCATTGCTGCTTTTTTCAGGTTTTTTATCGTCCGCTTATGCAGTGGATCTTTTACCCTATCAGGGCGAGGCCCCTGTTGCCAGTTATTCGCCGGAAGATTGGCAAAAAGCCATCGCGCCTGCATTGCAGCAAGTGCTGGTCAAAGTCAGTGGAAATCCCAATATCGCACAGGTTGCGGCGATTCGTAAAGCAATGTCTAAAGCAAGTTCCATGGTGCAAACGTTTGCCTATGCTCACAGCATGGATGGGGGAGGGAAAGAAGCGCTCATGCTGCGCGTACGCTTTTCGTCTAAAATGGTAGATGCGCTATTACAAGATGCCAATCAGTCTGTAGTCGCAGGAGAGACCGTCCCATCATCGCCTGTACCTCAAGCGGATGTAGGCAATACAACGGCAGCGGTTGCTGCTGGGTCGCCTGTACAAGATGCGACGCTTCGCACGATCAATATGGTGGTTTCAGGTGTGAGTAGCCTAAAAGATTATGCGACATTACTCAGTTATGTGCGTGCTTTAAGGGGTGTTGTTGATGTCAGCAGCAAACAGGCGAAGGGCGATCGTGTTTTACTGGTGGTGACAGCGAACAGCACGATGGATGATTTGGCTCAGGTTGTTGCGAATGATAATAAATTGATCAGACAGTCTGTAGAGAATGCGAATGCTGCTGCGTTGGTGCTCAGTTACCGTTGGGTTGCTGATGGGGCTGTTTCCACGGTGTCTGGCGGTGAAGATGTTTCTACTCAA
>JBIIEG010000067.1:0-5798 GCA_044237955.1 Gammaproteobacteria bacterium | reverse complement strand
GTAATGAGGTCTCGGGTAGCGCTACCCCAGTTGATTTAAAGAAGGATTTTAAAAAAATCGGATGGGCCGTCCGTGCTCCTGCTCAACGCGAAAGACCATTTTAATCGGACAAAATCACATCTGTTTATGCTATAATACGCCACACTTAATAAGCGTATTTTTGACCCCATTGACCTACTGAAAACCCTATATACCGCTCGCCTTTCAAGACACTGGTTTCTGTTAAGGTATTGTCCCGCAAAAAGTGCGGGATGTGTTTGGGTGGCGAGCGGCATAAACTGTTGAATTTAACGGGGAAATAAAACGTTTCCCCCTTAAAAACCCCCTGGTTTTGTATTCGAACTTGAAGACACAAAACCAGTGTCTTCAAGTTGAATGGGTATATTTATCCCGGAAAACACTATGACCACTGAATCACCTACCCCTCTCGTTATTAACGATAATATGGCCTACGATTCATCAAGCATTAAGGTTTACAAAGGACTGGATGCTGTCCGCAAGCGCCCTGGTATGTATATCGGCGATACCGATGATGGTACAGGCCTGCATCACATGGTGTTTGAAGTCGTCGATAACTCGGTCGATGAGGCTTTAGCAGGTCATTGTAACCAGGTAGATGTCACCATCCATACGGATGAGTCAGTGACCGTGCGTGATAATGGTCGCGGGATACCTGTGGGTATGCACCCAGAAGAGGGTAAATCCGGCGCAGAAGTCATCATGACGGTATTGCATGCGGGCGGTAAGTTTGATAGTAATTCGTACAAAGTATCTGGTGGTCTGCACGGCGTGGGTGTTTCTGTGGTGAATGCACTTTCTTCAGAATTGCATCTCACTGTGCGACAAGGTGGCAAGGTATATACCCAAACTTATCGCGATGGTAAGCCCGATGAGCCGCTGAAAGTTGTGGGAGAAACCGACGAACGCGGTACTGAAATTCGCTTCAAGCCCAGTCATGAAACGTTCCACAATGTGTTGGAATTTCACTATGATATTCTCGCCAAACGTTTGCGAGAACTGGCTTTTTTAAACTCAGGTGTTCGTATTCGTTTAACCGACGAACGTACGGGTGTCAGCGATACTTTCTTTTATGAAGGCGGTATCAAAGCGTTTGTGGAATTGTTGAACACGAATAAGACCCCGGTTAATACCGGCATTATTTACTTTTGCGCGACCAAAGATGACATTGTTGTAGAAGTGGCAATGCAGTGGAATGATGGTTATCAAGAAAACGTACACTGTTTCACCAATAATATTCCACAGCGTGATGGTGGCTCGCATTTGTCGGGTTTTCGTGGCGCATTGACGCGTACGCTGAATAATTATATTGAAAAAGAGGGTTACGCTAAAAAAGCAAAAGTCACCACCTCCGGTGACGATGCGCGTGAAGGCTTAACTACCGTATTGTCTGTTAAAGTCCCCGATCCAAAATTTTCTTCACAAACCAAAGATAAATTGGTTTCTTCTGAAGTGCGTCCTATCGTAGAAGAGCTAGTCAGTGAAAAGCTAGAAGAGTTTCTGTTAGAAAATCCATCACAAGCCAAAGCGATTGTGATGAAAATTGTAGATGCAGCCCGTGCGCGTGAAGCAGCAAGAAAAGCGCGAGACATGACGCGTCGCAAAAACGTGTTAGATATGGCAGGCATGCCCGGCAAATTGGCAGATTGCCAAGAAAATGATCCGGCATTGTCAGAAATATTTATTGTGGAAGGTGATTCCGCAGGTGGTTCTGCTAAACAAGCCCGTAATCGTAAAAATCAGGCTATTTTGCCCTTGCGAGGTAAAATTCTGAATGTCGAGAAGGCGCGCTTTGATCGCATGTTATCGTCAGAGGCCGTAGTAACGCTAATTACCGCACTGGGTTGCGGTATCGGGCGCGAAGAATATAATCCCGATAAAGTGCGTTATCACCGCATTATGATCATGACTGACGCGGACGTAGATGGTTCTCATATTCGCACACTACTACTCACTTTCTTTTATCGACACATGCCAGAATTGGTTGAGCGTGGATATATCTATATTGCGCAACCACCACTATATAAAGTGAAAAGAGGTAAGCAGGAGCAATACATCAAAGACGATGATGCGCTCAATACCTATTTATTACAGCAAGGCATGTCAGATTTAAAGCTGTATCCCGGCGGAAATGCAGGCGCCCTGTCAGAAACCGCTTTTATGGATACCGTAACACATTATCAAACAGCGCTTGCTACTATCGAACGTTTGGCGCGGCGTTATCCGCATGATGTCTTAGATCAACTGATGCTGATGCCTCCTTTAGCTGTTGATGATTTGGCCAGCAAAGAAAAAGTCGACACTTGGGCGACTACATTGCAGGCCCGTTTGACGCAAACCAAAGCCAGAGATGGTGCACGCTATCAGATAGATGTCATAGAAAATTTAGAGCGACATATTTTTGTGCCTCAGGTAACAGTCGCGCAACATGGCGTTACCACAACAGCTGTATTTAATTATGACTTTTTTATCTCGGGTGATTACAATTATTTAACGCGGTTAGCGAATAAAATAAGCATGTTAGTTAGTTCCGGTGCTTATCTACAACGTGCAGAAAATAAACAACCCGTGTCTTCCTTTGCTGCAGCGTTTAATTGGATTATGGAAGAGGCGAAAAAAGGATTAACCATACAACGCTACAAAGGTTTAGGAGAGATGAACCCAGAACAATTATGGGAAACAACGATGGACCCAACCGTGCGTCGTTTGTTGCGCGTTAATATTGAAGATGCAGTGAATGCGGATCAGATTTTCACCACCTTGATGGGAGATCACGTAGAACCCCGACGTGAGTTTATTGAAAAAAATGCGTTAACGGCGGTGAACGTCGATATTTAATTCTACCCTACGGCTGTCATCCCGTGGTCAAACTATCCACGGGATGACGGGCTGGCGCGGGGAGTTTGTCAGTAAAGCACTGAAAGATCACAGCTGATCTTTTGGAAGAAAACCACCCCCTAATAAAGGATGTATATGAAAAAATCTTTATGGAATTTATTGGTAGTGCTCTTGTTTGTGATTGTGGGATTAGTCTACCTATTGCCTTATGGTCTGGGGTTTGTTGCAAAACACAAGTACATGCAATTGCTCGATATTTTTGCAAAATCAAATACTGTCCAGGCTACACTGGTCGATTATCAGCGTGGCTGGTTTAGCTCAGAAGCCACTGTAAAAGTATCCATTCCTAGCAACTCGAAAGCTGAAAACCTAGACACATTGATGGTTAAACAATCCATCCAACATGGTCCTCTGTTTTCAATCACATCCAGTAAAGGCAGGCATCTGTCATTCGGACAAGCCCTCATCAATACCCATGTTGAATCGGTGTATGGCAAAATGGACTGTGTCAACTGGATTAAAATCAATGGCGGCGTATCAGGCGTCATTAGCATACCTAAGCTGCATTATGTGAATACAAGAGAACAAGGAGATGCAGTAGCGCTGGATGTTGAATCTATTTTAGGCCACTTCGGGCTATCTACAGATTTAAGAGCATTTATTGCCGATTTTGAAATACCGCGAATAGCGATTCAAACAGGTAAGTCAACGCAAGAAATCGATGGCACAAAATTGAGTTATGATTTACAAAAAAGCGATACGGGATTATTTTTAGGCAAGCATGCAGTGAGCATTGAAACAATGGTTTTTGGTGCAGATTTTATTCCTGACAAAACACTCAAGCTCCAAAAATTTAAAATAGATAAGCATGATGAAGAAAAGAACCATAAAATCACCAGCGAAATCGACACATCGCTTCAAGCCATTACAATAAATAACGCCACTTATGGCCCTCAACAATTGGTAATCACGATTGACCAATTAGATGCGCCTACCCTATTGGCACTTAAAAAAGAAGCGAATATTCTGCCTGAACAACACGCTTCTTTTGAGCAGCTATTTTCAAGTTATCAGCAGCTAGCAACGACCTTGTTGCGTCAGGGCATAGAAATACAAGTTAAAAAGTTTCAAATGAACACACCGTGGGGCGCTCCTTCTTTAACAGGGAGTTTTACTGTCCCAGCGCAATCCGCGACGAGCAGCTCAGAGGATTTCATGAACTCAGTGAAGATGACAGCTGAAATCAATGTGTCTGGTCCCTTTTTGATTCGCGCATTAGAAAAATTGAATATGACCATGCAGAGTTTTTCAGTTGGGGATACGTCTGCAGGTATGTTTCAAACACCACCGCCTAATCCTACTCGTATGGCACAACAGCAAATCACAGAGTGGTTAAATAAAAAATGGCTAATTCCTAAAAATAATGGTTATCAGACTGTCATGGTGTATCAAAATAGGCGCTCAACCTTGAATGGTCAACCGGTAGAAGAAGATTCAGCACAGAATCCTGCAATACCTGAATTACACAAATAACATCAGCGATGCCAAAAGATTATCGTAGACAAAAAACCCGTTCGGCTAAATCAAGTTCAAGCAACAGTTTCCTCTGGATTGTGTTTGGGATATTGGTGGGCGTGTTTGCCGCCATCATATTTTATTGGAAGCAGGAAGTTTTGTTGAAGCATCACTCTAAAACAATAACCACAGCTGAAACCACTACGAATTCCTCACATGCATCCTCAAAAACACCCGCTCTCGTAAAAAAAGCCGAAAAAGCAACCACAACACCTGAATTTGATTTTTATACTGTACTACCTAAAACACAAGTGACACCAGTCAGCGCACCCAATAATACATCGCCACCGGTACGACCAACGCCCACCGTCGCAACAACACCATCAGCCCCACCTACATTGTTGACGCCGCCGCCGTCAACATCTGCTGCGCCCACTAACACTGTGCCAACACCGGTGATTGCTGCACCGCCATCTGTAGTAGCCCAACCAGCACCGCATTCACCCGCACTTGCAGAAAAAACAACGCAGCCGACGGCTACCACTAATATAGTATCCGCAAAACCCCCGATCATTCCTGAAACAAAAACACCACCGATTAAAAATCCTGCTACTACAAATTATTTAGTACAACTGGGATCATTAAAAAATTATGCGGATGCTGATCGTCTGAAAGCAGAATTAACAATGTCGGGATTTGATGTTTACATCCAACCTTATAATAACAATGGACAAATATATAACCGTGTCGTCATGGGGCCTTACACTTCCAAGTTAGCAGCAACACAACAGCGAGCATCGTTGCAAAAAAGTGGTGTATCAAGCATGGTAGTGAAAGTACCCTAAGAAAATGCCATCAGGCTGTTCATTCTTTTATCTTTTAATCGTATCCCCCGGAGGCTTTCTTGCAACAATATCGAGGAACTACCATTCTTTCCGTGCGTCGTAATAATCGCGTTGTGATCGGCGGTGACGGTCAAGT
This sequence comes from Gammaproteobacteria bacterium, assembly GCA_044237955.1. GTDB lineage: Bacteria > Pseudomonadota > Gammaproteobacteria > JAURND01 > JAURND01 > JAURND01. The sequence continues at coordinate 446 of JBIIEG010000067.1, read as the reverse complement.
CACGATGTCACAATCCGTGATTATGAAAAGCAATGCACATAAAGTACGTCGATTGTATAACGATAAAGTGATGGCAGGTTTTGCAGGCGGCACCGCTGACGCATTTACCCTGTTTGAACTATTTGAAAAAAAACTGGAGAAATATAGTGGTAATTTAACACGCGCAGCCGTAGAGCTGGCCAAAGACTGGCGCACAGATAAAATGTTACGTCGCTTGGAAGCGTTAATTGCCGTAGCCGATGTGACCAATTCACTCATTATCACAGGTATGGGTGATGTGATTGAACCCGAAGAAGGTGTGATGGCGATCGGTTCAGGCGGTCCTTATGCAGAATCAGCAGCCAAAGCATTGTTGCGAAATACCAAACTCAGTGCGCGGGACATTGTGGAAAAATCATTAGGCATTGCCGCAGATATGTGTGTATTCACTAACCACAATTTTGTTA
>JBIIEG010000101.1:0-4394 GCA_044237955.1 Gammaproteobacteria bacterium | reverse complement strand
CCACCCAAACACATCCTGCACTTTTTTGCGGAACAATGCCCTAACAGAAACCAGTGTCTTGAAAGGCGAGCGGTATATACGCGCTTTCCTCATAAAAAATATCCTAAAAAATATGAACACAAAGAATTTTTTTTTGGTTTTGTTTGTGTTATGTTGTAACATAACACAAACAACAGGATAAAAAAAATGAGTCTTGAGTCTAAAGAAGCAGAAGCAGAAGCAGAAGCAGAAGCACCAGCGCAGCCGCAAAATGCGCAAACGCGAGAACTCGGGGAATCTGATATTACAAAAATGTTGATTAAAGCATCAGATCAATCCGCTGAAAAGCTTTCTGAAAATACACAACAACGGAAAGAAATTTCCCTTATCATCAAATCAATCACCGAAGTCATTACAGGTTTTGGTTTTTTCGAGAGTAGTTCTCATGCGGCTAAATCACGCGATTTCATCCGTAAATTGAAAAAAATTTTAGTGCGTTCTTGTAATGAGAACAATACGCTGCCAAACATTGAAAAAGAAATTGCAGAGGCAATTGACGGATTTATAGCGCGTAAAAATGATTCGACAGGAACAGGTAAACGCACATGGGGATTAATACAAAAGCATCTTTCCAGTTTCATTCCAGTAGAACTATCTTCAGAGCAAAAACTTTATTTCCTAGACCTAATTGCAGATGGACAAATAGAGGATGTTAAAGGACTGCTACAATATAAGCGCTATAGGCAGAGCATGCCTGTGCCACCATCATATGCTGCAGCCCGACATGGCATGCCTGTGCCACCATCATATGCTGCAGCCCGATATATTAAGGATGAAGAAAAACTTAAAAATATGATTGTTTTACTCTCGCCTCACTTTGATCTGTTCGACGACGGTTTCAGATTTATTAAGTCGAGGTGTGGGATGGAGTCATTTGCGACAGCCTTAAAGTTAGTCGTTAAAAACCCCTTTTGGGATGTTGTAAGCACGATTATCCGCCTGGACCTGGACAAAACAAAGAATAAACCTGATTCAAAAAAGTATGCTTTTGCGCTTGAAGAAGCAATTAATGCAGGACAGAAAGATGTGCTTGACACTTTTAAATTCAGCTTAACCCTGAAAGGGTGTTTGGATCATCTTGAAATAGCAACGAGTGGACCCTGGTATAAGCTTGATTTCTTGCGAATCAAGGAATTGTTGAATCAACTAAGCCGCTGCGCTCAAACAGATGATTACCCTTTTTCTACCGCACGTATTAACGAAAGCTTCTATGAAGCCATTAAAAAAGGTCTTCCGCATATTGCTGCGTTATTTCTGCGAGCTGGTTTTGGTCCAAAAAAACAAGGCGATAGCTTACATAGAAAAATCTCTAGCTCCTGTGTGCATGCTCAAATTTTTGAAGCAGCAAAAACATTGGCGGATGAAAAAAACACAGATGAAAAACTAGACGCGATTGTGAAAAGGGTGAACTCAGTAAACGCTGTGATCATAGGATTTAATACTAGGCGTGCGCAGGTGTTTACATACCAGTCTCAGAAATCAACGGACCTCATTGATCAATTACAGGGACTTTTAGGATGCTTTATGAGAGATGGCAATTCAGAAATTTTTGTAGAGGACGTTAACAAGTTGCTGTGTCAGTATAGGCAAAATCTGGGTGGTAGAAAAAGTGATACCTGGAAGACAATAGAAAAAGAATTTCCATGTCTGCCAGGATCGGAGAAATCTGAATCTCCAGCAAAATTAGCATCTTCTTTTGGCATGTTCTCGCCTTCTAAAGGAAAAGGAAGTACAGGTTGTCACGTTGGAAAATCGGAGAGGTTTGCTATTCAATAAGCGGCCAATTTTTTAGAAGCGTTTGCTTTTGGGGCGTACGATGCCGTACATTTCGGTTCTGCACATTTTCTTCTTAAGCAAAATCAGCAAGTGTTGTTTGCTTGTTTTGATCAAAAGCTTGATCGAGCAGCAAAGGTATTAGGATTTACATTGTTAGCCCCCTTTTAATCTCTGATTTTAGCAAATGCCATCACAACCCATTTCTCTTGCCACCATCATTCCTGAAAACCTGCACGGTACACGTTTGGATCAGGCACTCGCAATACTTTTCCCTGACTACTCCCGCGCGCGTTTGCAAACATGGATACGTGATGGAAAAGTCATGGTAGATGAAAAACGATTACGCGCTAAAGATAAAGTGCAAACAGGGCAGCAGATCCACATAGAAACCATCTTAGAAGCGGCCATCACATGGGAAGGACAAGCCATACAACTTGATATTATTTACGAAGATAAATCACTGCTCATTGTTAACAAACCAGCAGGACTCGTTGTGCATCCCGCTGCAGGCAACCCAGATAGCACGCTCGTTAATGCATTACTTCACCACGCACCTGAATTAAAAAATCTACCGCGTGCAGGCATCGTACATCGCTTAGATAAAGATACCTCTGGTTTATTGGTCGTCGCGCGTACATTGCCAGCGCATACCTATCTGACCACACAAATCCAAGCACATAACGTGAAGCGAGAATATCTCGCCATCGTGAATGGTACGTTTACAGCAGGTGGTGTGGTAGATGCAGCGATGGGACGACATCCCAGACAGCGTACCAAAATGGCAGTGGTTGAATCCGGCAAACATGCGGTGACGCATTATCGTATTTTTGAACGATTTCGCGCACACACAGCACTACAGATATTTTTAGAAACAGGTCGTACGCATCAGATTCGTGTACACATGGCGCATATTGCACATGCATTAGTGGGTGATCCGTTGTATGGCAATCGTTTGAAAATACCAGCGGGTTGTTCGGATGAATTGCAGCAGCTGTTGAGGGGTTTTAAACGTCAGGCACTGCATGCCAAAAAATTGAGCTTTATTCATCCTGATACAGGAGAAGAAATGCAGTGGGAAGCTGCAATACCAGGCGATATAGAAGCATTGATGGCGTGCTTGCGGGAGAATGCTTTACCCCGCTGATGCTTAGAATGCAATGAGGGGTGTTGAAGCGGGTTGTCTTTGTTGATGTAGGGCTGCTTCTAACGAGCAGGGTGGATGGTCTATTTTTACAGACTTTTTCATCATGCTCGGATTTTTGAAAAAGAATCCACTTGAGCTGGATGCGCCGTGTTTTGGAGAATGGCTGCTCAGTTCTTTTATGAGCGAAGCTTGGCGAATAATTTGTGCAATTTCAGTATGGTCATATGCTTTGGCAGCTTGAAGTGGTGTAAAGCCATTGACTGATTTGTCTACAGCAGCACCTGATTTTAATAGTAGTTTAACAATCTCTGTGTAGCCTTTAGCTGCTGCGGTATAAAATGCGGTAAATGAATTGCTGTTTTCTTTATCAATATCAGGATTTTTTTCCAATAAAAGCTTAACCATTTCTGAATCACCATTTAATGCAGCCAGATAGAGTGGGCTATCACCATCATTATTTAATTGATTAACATCAGCATCATATTTTAGTAAGAGATTTACAACCATTATATTTTCATTCTGCACTGCGGTGTGAAGCGATACACCATTCTTAATCAATGCTGCAGTTTCTGTATGTTCGTATGCTTCAGCAGCTTGAAGTGGTGTAAAGTCATTCACTGTTTTATCTACAGCAGCGCCAGCTTTTAACAGCAGATAAACAATTTTTGTATTGCCTGTAGCTGCTGCACTATAAAGTAAGGTAAATCCATTTTTTCGTTCTTCGTCAATATTAGAATTTTTTTCCAATAAAAATTTAACAGTTTCCATATGATCACTCAAAATGGCGAAATCTAATACAGTGTCATCATTGCTGTTTTTAATATCAATATCAGCGCCATGTCCCAATAAAAATTTAACTGTGTCTGTGCGACCATAGTAGGCTGCTAAATGCAGTGGTGTGGTGTTATCAAATCTAAGGTGGTTTATAGAAGCACCCTGATTCAACAATGATTCAATAGTTTCTATGTCGCCATTTCTAGCAGCAAGATGAAGCCAGGATGCGCCAAAACCATCCACAGCAACGGATTTTTCTGGCGTAATGGTTAGAATGTCATTTAAACTTTTTTTCCAAAGTACTATATCGTCACGTAGAGGAGAAAAAATCTGTGTTTCAAAAATAATATTTTCGTTTTCTTCATTTGATAAACTGGAGAGTACTTTTTGTGCTATTTCATTATCTCCTTGGATATATCGCGTTTCTAATCCTTCAGCATCGATAAATATCCATATTTTTTGTATAGGATCGTAACTCACACTGATGGTATGCGTTGAACTGCTGAGTAATAGCTGCACAGGTTGTGTGGCATTTTCGGAAAGACGACTGAAGTATTGCTTCAAGTCATCACTATTATAAACACCTGAAAAACTGTCTGATTGAATAAGTTGGTCGTTATTTTTTTCAATTTATACAGAGCGTAAAAATGGTGCAACCTGT
>JBIIEG010000004.1:0-15390 GCA_044237955.1 Gammaproteobacteria bacterium | reverse complement strand
AGCTCTTGTAACAACAAATGCCTTTTCCATAACATCAGCTTCGCTGTTTCTTTCTTTTAATGTTTCTTGCAGCTCATTAGCCCTATTTTTTGACTTGGCAAGCTCTCCCTCTGAGTCGGCAAGTTTTCTCTGCAAGTCAGTAATTCTTGCATCCTTCTCTCTAATTTTTTCTTGGGCTAGTCCAGCTTCTGCTTTTAAACTATATAGTTTTTCTTTTAATGTTTCTTGCAGCTCATTAGCCCTATTTGTTGACTTGGCAAGCTCTCCCTCTGAGTTGGCAAGTTTTCTCTGCAAGTCAGTAATTCTTGCATCCTTCTCTCTAATTTTTTCTTGGGCTAGTTCTTCTTTTTGATCAGCCTTTCGTTGATTTACTTCGTCTACTTTGGCAAATGCTTGTAACGCTTGTGTTCTTTGTCCGTTGTAAAATTCTCTTCCCTGTGAAACAAGATATTGGTATTGTTTTTCATCCACTGAAATCAATTCATTATTCTCTAATGTCTCTCCAGTCAGTGGGCTTATTGGGTCTTTCACTCGTTTTTCAATCCATGTTTCAATAGCGCTTTTCTCATAGATGTGGCCATCACTAGCCATAACAGGTTCTTCTATGGATGCTCCAGTGATCGAACATATAAACATTTCTTCTGCATCTTCCATCTTAAATTTGGGGTCAATAGGATCAGGACCTATTTGATCTTTTTCATCAGCTGCAGCTTCAACATGTGTTGCCTTGTCAATTCGTTTGGGGTGCTGATTTCTTTTAGACGGCATCGTTTTCTCTCTGTTGTTTTGCTATTAGTCTAAATGGCTCTATACTGAACCTGCTCGTGTGGCTGCCCATTCGTTCAATGTCGGGCGATGCAGGCTAGTGAAGCGTATCTCTAATTTTGGGTGGCATGTGGTTTTTGGATCGAACGAGTCATGCCTGCATTCGAGTGAGATACAGGAACCACATGCCACCCAAAATTAGAGATACGCTGCACTAGTATTATAATTGATGAACCTTAAGGGATTATTAAGGGCACCTCTAGAAATTAGCGCTTTGTTTTGAAACTAAAGACTCATCTCTAGAGGCGTCCTGAAAGGTCACTTCCAACCATTAACCTCCAGCAAAGGAGCACCCATGCTCAAATATCGCATCATCACAGCCCTTATCCTAATCCCGCTCGTATTGGCAGGCATTTTCTACCTACCCCCCATTCCTTTTGCCTGTCTATCTGCCATTATTATCCTCATGGCGGCTTGGGAGTGGGCGGGTTTAATCGGTTGGCATGCCACCCAAAAACGCGGTCTGTATTTGGCAGCAATGCTCGTATTTCTAGGCATTTTGAAGCTGCTGCCTACGGGTATCATTTTAATAGCGGCTTCACTGACTTGGCTCGCCATGTTGTATTTTGTACTGCGCTATGAACAGTTTGCCCAGTTATGGACACACTTTTCCTGGGGGCGAGTTATATTAGGGCTATGGATTTTAGGTGCCACGTGGGTTGCATTAAATTTTATCCAACAATTGCCTTCGGGTCCTTATTACTTACTATTTTTGCTGCTGTTTATATGGGCGGCGGATACCGGTGCTTATTTTGCAGGTAAAAAATGGGGCAAGCGTAAATTGGCGCCTCATATCAGTCCAGGCAAAAGTATAGAAGGGGTATTGGGTGGTTCGTTGTTGAGTGTCTTAGTGGCTGTGATAGGCGGTTTATTTTTTCATGGCGGGGGATATGTCGGTTTTATCCTATTGGCATTGATCACCTCGTTGATTTCTGTACTAGGCGATCTATCTGAAAGCCTAATCAAGCGTCAGGCAGGCGTGAAAGACAGTGGTAACTTATTGCCGGGACACGGCGGGTTGTTAGATCGCATCGACAGCCTATTAAGTGCAGCGCCTGTTTTTGCGATGCTGTTGTTGTTTTTATACCCATTCCACTTGAAGACACTGGTTTTGTATTTTCAAGTGGAATAACAAAACCAGGGGGTTTTTAAACCTAAAATCGGCAGTTAGAACCGTAGCGAAATGGACTAATGTGCTGAATTTAGGATTATCAATGAGCATGTTTTTCAAATATTTTTCAGCCGCCTTGAGGTCAGGGCAATGCTTTTTCATGAAGCTCCACAGTAGGTAGCTTTGCGTTTTCTACAGGCGCTGGTCTAAAGAACGATGAACTAAAGGACGATGGCCACCAAACCCAAGTTGCTTGAGGGGTTGATCCTTTCAACAACCTGTTATCACGATTTTCCATCAGAGTTTCTATCCGAATTCCCGTTTCTTCCTCTATCCCCAGAGCTACTAAGTATTTACGGACTTCTGGTACATTTTTCGTTTCATGAAACAAGGCAAAAATATCTTGTTCTTGTGCTTGAGTGATTTGTCTCTTCTTATCCCTTAATATTCGGGCAGTATGTTGTCTGAGTGACGTTTGAAATCTAGGCTTATTAAACCCTTTTAAAATAGCGGTTGCTCGAGAAGTACTCTTTTGCCATTCAGGAGAAATAAGACTTCTTTCTATTGGCTTAGGGAGAGATAAAAATTTTGTTGCGATCTTAAATACCGAAAGCCACTTTTCTAAATCAAAACCATCTTTTTTTATTTTTAAAAGTAGAGATGTCAATCTCTGTCCGTAAAGACTAAGTATGTTTTCCGGTTTGATGTTTGTATGAAATTCAGAAATTTTTTCCATACAGGCGTCAGTGATTGAATTCGGAGCGACATTCATCATCATTTTTAAAAACCGTTCGCAAATCGCGTCAGGCGCAGCGTTTGTTGTGGGGTCTTCTGAGGAAACATGCTCAAGCGCAGCTAAGTAACTTTTGACAGCCTTGTCATACAGGCCATGATCTACCTCGCCTGTTTTTTCGAGTATGTCTGATGCTTTCGATTCATATTCTCTGGCTTCTTTGATATGAAAATCAGTCCGACTTTCTACCGACAACCTTTCATCACCAGCTGCCATCAGTGTTTTTATCCAACTTCCTGTTTTTTCATCTATCCCGATATCTATTAAATATTTGAGAATTTCTGGCAAAGACTTCGCCAAACCAAATAATGCAAAAATATCTTTTTCTTGTGCTTGAGTGACTTGTATCTGCTGACACCTTAGCATCACGGCAGTTTCTTGTCTGAGTAGCGCTTGAAGGTCAGACGCATGAAACTCTTTTAAAATTCTGTTTACTTCAAAAGTAGTCATTTGCCATGTAGCAGGAATATGACCATTTTTTGTTGGCGCAGGGAGGGACAAAAATCTTCTTATCGTCTTAATAAAAGAATGAATACGTTCCAATTCATCGCGGGTGGTATTTATTGTTAAAGTGTTCTGTAAAATATTAAATCTCTTCTTGTAAAGACTAAGTATGTTTTCCGGTTTGATGTTCCTATGAAATTCAGAAATTTTTTCGATACAGGCGTCAGTGATTAAATCTGGAGCGACATCTATAATTTTTAAAAACTGTTCGCAAATAGCATCAGGAGCAGGGTTTGTCGTTGGATCTTCTGAGGAAGCATGCTCAAGCGCAGCTAAGTAACTTTCGACAGCCTTGCGAAGCAGGTCAAAATTTACCTTGTGTGCTTCGTTGAGTCTCTTTGATGCTTCCCGCTCATATGCTTGGCCCTGAGTTATATGATCAGTGAGATTGAATGAATTTGAACTTGCTGCAGTTTCTTTTGAGAAATTTTCATAAAATTTTTCATAGAATAAGGAAGCAATAGGTATGCTCAACGGCTTTATTGCGTCTGACGCCGCGGCCCATAGGGTTGATACCATATTGCTTGTCAAAGAGAGGTCCGTTGTATGTACAGAATTTTGTTCTGGATTTACACCTAGCTTTTGAGAATAAGATTGCCAAATCATGTAGGCTGCTGCTCCTACCGCGAGTGCTGGAATAGACATACACATACCTTTTAAAAAGATGTTTTCAGCTTCTTGAGCCTCAGATTTTTTCTTTAGAACAGCAATCTCTCCGTCTTTTTTGCTATCTCTCTGATTTTCAGCATTACATTGTTCCTCTAGATCGACAATTTTTTGGCTTTGTTTTTTAGCAGGTTCTTGGGCAGCAGCTTCTTCAGCGGCTTTTGGAAGCGCAGATCTTTCTCTTAAACTTTGTTCGAGCGTAGAAATATATTCTTTGAATTGAGAGAGTTCTGCATTCTGAGCCGCGATATTTATTTTGAGTCTCTTTAATTCCTCCGACTGTTTTTTCTGAGTTTTTTGACCATCTGCTATTACTTGTTGATACTCTGTTTCCGCACATCTATACGCTTCTATTTTTTCCTTTAAATCTTCAATTTCTTTTTTTAATTTCTTCTGGGCGCTTGAGGGAGCATGAGGTTTTTGAGTTGTTGGGACGAAAAAATTAGAACTTTTCTGACGTAGTTGAGCCAGTGCAGCCTCTTGTTCTGCTAATTTTTCCCGTAAAATCAATAAGTCTTTATGCGCTCGAGTCAGTGCAGCCTCTAGTTCTGCTGATCTTGTCAGTAGCCTCACTAATTCGTTACTTTTTTGAACCTGTAAAATCAAAACTTCTCTCTTTAGCGCGGAGATTGTCCCAATATGTTCTTTTTGTGTGTTACTCGCTTCTCCTTTAGCTCTTTCCAGTTCTCTCGTTAAGCTGAGATTCTGTTCTCGTAACTCCTGGAGTTCTGCCTTTCCATGTTTCAAATCTGCTAAGTCAGGTAAAGGAAACTCAGTAGGAGTAGTTTCTGGACCTTCTGCTTCACGCTTATGATCTTCTTGACCTTCAAGTCCTTCATCTGGCGCTCCTGGTTGGTCCCCCTCTCCCTCATTACTAATAGGCGGCTCTCCACCAATAGGCGGCTTTCCCTCCGCCCTCAAAATCTCCCATCCTTGGGATTCAACAGTCATTGCACACCTCGTGAGTTGTTATTGTTGGTTTTAAAAATCTCAAGAAATGATACATGATGAATCGATTTTGTTAAGGGCCCTGAGGGCATTGAGTAATTCTCGGTGAACAACATATAGGCACACATTCGCCGAGAATTGCCGCGTTGCTCTTTTTAAGCTAGGCGCGAAACAATATCTTTCGGTATACTTGCCCCCTTCATCCATTCAACCCAACCCACAAGGATAAAAAACCATGGCGCTTATTTCCCTTCGTCAGCTCCTGGACCATGCCGCTGAGCATGGCTATGGCGTACCAGCCTTCAACGTCAACAACCTCGAACAAATCCGCGCGATTATGGAAGCGGCTGATGCAACCAATAGCCCCGTGATTCTCCAAGCCTCATCCGGCGCACGCAAATACGCAGGCCCCGCTTTTATCCGCCAACTTATGATAGCTGCTGCCGAAGAATGGCCTCATATCCCCATCTGCATGCACCAGGATCACGGCGCATCCCCTGCGGTTTGCCAGCGCTCTATCCAATTAGGATTTACCTCTGTGATGATGGATGGCTCGCTCAAAGAAGACATGAAAACGCCAGCCCCCTATGACTATAACGTTGCTACCACACAAAGAGCCGTAGAAATGGCGCATGCTTGTGGTGTGTCCGTAGAAGGAGAGTTGGGCTGTTTAGGCTCGCTCGAAACCAACCGTGCGGCAGATGAAGATGGCTCCGGCGCAGAAGGTCATTTATCCCACGAACAACTGTTAACCGATCCCGATGAAGCGGCTCGCTTTGTCCAGGCAACGCACGTAGATGCGCTTGCCATCGCCATTGGCACCAGTCACGGTGCTTACAAATTTACCCGTCCACCCACAGGCGATATCTTGGCGATTGATCGTATCAAGGCGATTCATGCACGTATCCCTGATACCCATTTAGTGATGCATGGTTCGTCTTCAGTCCCTCAAGATTGGCTCGCGATTATCGATCAATATGGCGGCAATATGGGTAAAACGTATGGCGTGCCGGTGTCAGAAATTCAAGAAGGCATTCGACATGGTGTGCGCAAAATAAATATTGATACCGATTTACGTATGGCATCAACCGGCGCGATTCGTCGTCATTTAGCAGAGAATCCCAAAGAATTTGATCCACGTAAATATTTAGCCGATGCCACCCGTGCCATGAATGCGATCTGCAAAGATCGCTATGAAGCGTTTGGTACAGCAGGCCAAGCCTCTAAGCTTAAAATTATTCCGCTAGAAAAAATGGCAGCGCGCTATCAGGCGGGCGAATTAAATCCACGTATTAAATAGAGCCCCCGCACCATGACCAGCAAAGCACGTTATCACCGCGCCAGTTTTTTGTTGAGTGCCCCCAGCTTGGAATTTTTACCACCCGACACAGGGGCTGAAGTGGCTTTCATTGGCCGCTCAAACGTCGGCAAATCCAGCGCTATCAACACCATCACCGGCATCAATGGTTTGGCACGCAGCAGTAAAACCCCAGGCCGTACACAAGCGATTAACCTTTTTACACTTGATGCGCATAATCGTTTGGTTGATTTGCCAGGTTACGGTTATGCCAAAGTACCACTGCAAGCAAAACAACGTTTTCAAGCGCTGATTAACGGTTATTTAGAAACACGCCAATGCTTAAAAGGCCTTGTTTTACTGATGGATATTCGTCACCCTTTGAAAGAATCTGATGAGCAATTGATACAGTGGACATTGCATTGCGAAGTGCCTTTGCATGTATTGCTGACTAAATCAGATAAGCTGGGTCATGGTGCCTCTGCCGCTGCATTGCAACAGGTAGAACAAACGCTGCATACATGGGCCCCTTCTGCCACCGTGCAGCTTTTTTCTTCGCTGGAACATACGGGGCTTGATGAGATTCATGCAGTGCTGAACGGTTGGCTGCCAGAGTAATTCCCTCGCGCCAGGCCGTTATCTCCCCGTTAGCCGTCATCCCGTGGAAGATTTGACCACGGGATCCAGGCCATAAGCGTTTTTCAAAAGCATTCTTTCGTTAGCCTCATCATGAACCCTAAACCCATCCGCAATTTCTCCATCATCGCACACATCGATCACGGCAAATCCACGCTGGCTGATCGCTTTATCCAACGTTGTGGTGGTCTATCCGAACGTGAAATGAGTGCACAAGTGCTCGACTCTATGGATATAGAGCGTGAGCGCGGCATCACCATCAAAGCACAAAGTGTCACATTGCGTTACACCGCAAAAGACGGACAAACCTATCAACTGAATTTTATTGATACACCCGGACATGTGGATTTTTCCTACGAAGTATCACGCTCACTCTCAGCCTGTGAAGGCGCATTGCTGGTTGTCGATGCAGCACAAGGCGTAGAAGCGCAAACCGTGGCCGTCTGTTACACCGCGATTGAACAAGGTTTAGAAGTATTGCCTGTATTAAATAAAGTGGATCTGCCACAAGCATCGCCCGAAAAAGTCATCGAAGAAATCGAAGACATTATTGGTATCGAAGCGCACAACGCATTGCACATCAGCGCTAAAACAGGTTTAGGTGTTGATGAATTACTAGAGCAGCTAGTTGCCGTTATTCCGCCACCCAAAGGAGATGATGATGCGTTGCTACAAGCACTTATTATCGATTCCTGGTTTGACAGCTATTTAGGCGTGGTTTCTTTAGTGCGTGTGATGGAAGGCACATTAAAAGCCGGTGAAAAAATGTTAGTGATGTCTACAGGGCGCGCTTATCCTGTCGATCAAGTGGGCATCTTCACGCCAAAGCGACTCAGCACAGGCGTGTTACATGCAGGCGAAGTCGGTTACGTAGTAGCAGGTATCAAAGAAATTAACGGTGCGCCGGTTGGTGATACGTTAACGCATGCCAATCATCCTGCGAAAGAACCACTGCCAGGATTTCAAAAAATAAAACCCCAGGTGTATGCCGGATTATTTCCTATCAATGCCGATGATTACGAAGCATTTCGTGATGCACTGGCGAAGCTGCGATTAAATGATGCCTCTTTATTTTCAGAGCCAGAAAATTCAGAAGCCTTAGGCTTTGGTTTTCGCTGTGGATTTTTAGGCATGCTCCACATGGAAATTATTCAGGAGCGTTTAGAGCGTGAATATAATTTAGATTTAATCACCACCGCGCCCACTGTGATTTATGAAATACTCAATCGCAAAGGTGAAATACGTTATGTAGATAACCCTTCAAAATTACCGCCGCCTGCAGAGATTGATGAAATGCGCGAACCCATCGCGCAGGTGAATATTCTAGTACCACAAGAGTATGTCGGAAATGTAATCACTTTATGTGTGGAACGTCGTGGTGTACAAAAAGCCATGCTCTATGCAGGACGACAAATATCATTGACGTATGAAATACCGATGAATGAAGTCGTATTAGATTTTTTTGATCGTTTAAAATCGGTGAGTCGTGGTTATGCTTCTTTGGATTACACGTTTAAATATTTTCAAGCAGCGGATTTGGTGAAATTAGATGTGTTAATCAATGGCGACAAAGTAGATGCGTTGGCGAGCATTGTACATCGAGAAAAATCTCAATCACGCGGTCGCGATTTGGTCGAGCGCATGCATAGCATCATTCATCGACAGATGTTTGATGTGGCCATTCAAGCAGCGATTGGTTCACAAGTTATCGCGCGCCAAACGGTGAAAGCCTTACGTAAAAATGTGATCGCTAAATGTTATGGTGGCGATGTGAGCCGTAAGCGTAAATTATTAGAGAAGCAAAAAGCCGGTAAAAAACGCATGAAACAAGTGGGGAGAGTTGAAATTCCACAAGAAGCGTTTTTGGCGGTGTTGAAGGTGGATTCGAAGAGCTAGGGCTTTGCCCGTTATCTTCTGTTAGCCGCCATCTCTCGTCAGCCGTCATCCCATGGATGGTTTGACCACGGGATCCAGGTCATAAGCGTTATTCTAAATAATGATTTAAAAGTACTTTTGAAAAAAAATAAATTTAGTGCATGAAAAAAACTCCCTCACAATGGGCCATGTGCCCACCCGATTATTTCAGCGTTGAATACGAAATCAATCCCTGGATGCAAGGCAATATCGGTCAAACGCATCATGCCGCTGCTGTGCAACAATGGCAATCACTTCACGACATTTTATCTGCACGCGCAACAGTACATTTGATTCCGCCTGCTAAACGCTTGCCTGATATGTGTTTTACCGCCAATGCAGGTTTATTATCTGACAATATTTTTATACTCTCTCATTTTAAATTTAAAGAACGCCAACGTGAGGAGCCTTATTTTTTAGCGTGGTTTCGTGATAAAGGATATACCTGTCATCAAATGCCAGAAGATGTGTTTTTTGAAGGGGAGGGCGATGCGCTGTTTCAACCAGACGAATCTTTGTTATGGATAGGATATGGCATGCGAACTGATTTTTCTTCTCATGCTTTAATCAGTGAAATGCTGAAAATAGACATTGGTTCTCTACATTTAGTGAACCCGCATTTTTATCATCTAGACACTTGTTTTGTACCGTTACCCGGCAAAAGAGCAATTTACTACCCACAAGCGTTTGATGAAGCATCACTTAAAAAATTACGCGCTTACTTTCCAGAAGATAGGCGATATGAAGTTGAAGCAGAAGATGCAGAAAATTTTTCCTGTAACGCCATTATTTTTGAAAACATCTTTATCTGTAATCAAGTCAGCACAGCGCTTCGTCAAAAACTACATGCCTGGGGTTTTGAAGTCATCACCATACCCTTGGGTGAATTTATGTTAGCAGGAGGCGCTGCAAAATGTTTGGTGCTCTCTCTTAACAATTAAAACCCATGAAAAAGCCTAACGAAAAATCAAGCGAAAACTATACTGATTTCGGTTATCAAAAAATACCCTTCGCCGAAAAAACACAAAAAGTAGCCGAAGTATTTCGCTCGGTTGCTGGTAAATACGATTTAATGAATGACTTAATGTCGCTCGGTGTTCACCGTTTATGGAAACGCTATGCCATTGCTTTAGCCAATGTAAGGGCAGGGCAATATGTCTTAGACCTCGCAGGTGGCACAGGCGATTTAGCGATTAAATTCATACCCAAAGTAGGTGAAACAGGCTGTGTGGTATTGGCCGACATTAACGAAGCCATGCTAAAAAAAGGCCGCGATCGCATCATCGATGCAGGCTGTGTAGGCAATGTGATTTACACGCAAGCGAATGCAGAAGCTTTACCTTTCCCAGAAAATACCTTTGATTTAATCACGATCAGTTTTGGATTGCGTAACGTCACAGATAAAGAAAAAGCACTGCGCTCGATGTATCACGTCTTAAAACCGGGCGGGAAATTATTGGTCGTCGAATTTTCAAAGCCTACCTCTTCTGTTTTGTCGAACATCTATGACACTTATTCGTTTAAAGTATTGCCAAAATTAGGACGCTTAGTAGCGGGTGATGAAGAGAGCTATCGTTATTTAGCAGAATCTATTCGCAAACATCCCGATCAGGAAACACTGAAAAAAATGCTGTCAGACGCAGGTTTTGAAAATTGTGACTATCAAAATTTAACAGGCGGGATTGTCGCGATTCATCGAGGGTATAAAAGTTAAATGAGTTTAGATTCTCCACACACTGTGTGGAGAATTCATTGCAATAAAATAGTTGAACGAAATTGCGCGAAATTACACGAAATTGTGCGAAAAAACTTATGCAGCTTGCAGCCAGAATGGCGATAACCATACAACGAGATCAACGATGCGCAGTACCCTCATTTCTCTTCTAGAACGCGCTATTGCGCACTATTTAGCGCTCGATCCAGAAACACTCAAGCGACTATCTGCTTTGTCGGGAAAAATCATCAAAATAGAATTAACCGATTGGCAGACTGTGCTTTATCTTTTACCCAGTGCAGCAGGTATTGCTATTCAATCGCATTACGCTAAAAAACACGATGCAGGCATCAAAGGCACATTATTTGAGTTGGTGCGCCTACGTCTTTCTGATGAAAAAACTTCCGCGGCGCTTGCAAAAAAACTCGAGATTGAAGGGGATATTCATTTAGCACAAATGTTTAATCATATCCTGCAGCAGATAGAAATCGATTGGGAAGAACTTATCTCAGCATTCACGGGAGATATTGTTGCGCATCGCATAGGTTCATTTGCGCGTGGTCTTAAGCGCTGGAGTCTGCAAACAAAAAAAAGTTTGGGATCAAACCTAACCGAATACCTGCAAGAAGAATCCGCTCATTTACCGACGCGTGAAGAAGTGGAAGATTTTTTTGCGGATGTTGCTGAGTTGCAGCATGATTTAGCGCGTTTAGAGGCGAGATTGAAATAGTCTTGAGATTTTAGGTAACCCGGCAACTCCCGCCGGGCCTTTTCCCCACTACTGGCGCGGTGTTCTAAAAAACTGTTTCGTACATTCGTACGCATTAACTGGACGAACAGAATCAATGAGGGGTTGTGTATACAGGTTGTCAGGGGGAGAGATGCGGTTTTTTCCCCTGACCGTCTGATTCCGCTTGGAATATAGCTTGCATTGACATTCCCAGAGCATCCGCAGAAGCTGCATGTTGTTTTTTTTCTTCAGGAAACAACATTTTTACTATTTCTATATAGTTATTTTTCTCGGCGAAATAGTAATTTTCCTCGGCGAGCATTTTCTTGGCGAACATTAAGGCCGTATTACCATTCTTATCTTGAAGATTGGGCTCTATGTTTTGATGGGCAAGCAACTTTTTTACTATTTCTGTATGGCCACAAACAGCTGCGATGATTAATGCCGTATTACCATTCTCATCTTGAAGATTGGGCTTTATGTCTTGATGGGCAAGCAACTCTTTTACTATTTCTGTATAGCCCTTTTTTGTCGCCCAAATTAATGCCGTTTCGCCAGACATATTTTTATGGTTGAGTATTGTCTTCTGCCCTTCAAGTAAGATTTCTACTATTTTTGTATGGCCACAAGCAGCTGCGATGATTAATGCCGTATTACCATTGTTATCTTGAAGATTGGGATTTGTGTTTTGATCGTCAATCAACATTCTCACCATTTCTATATGGCCATTTCCCGCAGCAAAAATTAACGCCGTTTCATTATGTTTAAATTGAAAATTGCGATCAACAAGCGGATCTTTAAGTAATGCTTCCACTACTGTTTGATGGCCGTTTTTTGCAGCAAGAGTTAACGCCGTTTTACCACATTTAGTTTGAAGATTGCGATGAACAAGCGGATCTTTAAGTAATGCCTCCACTACTGTTTGATGGCCGTTTTCTGCAGCAAGAATTAACGCCGTTTTACCACGTTCAGTTTGAAAATTGCGATCAACAAGCGAATCTTTAAGTAATGCTTCCACTACTGTTTGATGGCCGTTTTCTGCAGCATAAAGTAATAAGGGATGAGAAAAATAATGAGGCGATAAAATTTGCGTCATATTTTTATAGCCTTTCATCATGGCAAGCGTTAAAAGTTTCACGCCTGTTTCTTGGCGTTTCTCCTCATTGATTTTAGTGTGGCGTAACAAAGCGACTCCGAGTTTTAGTCGACCAAAATACAGCGCTACATCTAAGACTGTTTTACCTCCATGATCAATCTTATTTATCACACACGCGCTCAGTGTTATATATTGCTCAGTATAATATAAGGCAAGTTCTTGAACGGCAGTATGATGCACCTCACTCATGCTAGCCCAATCAAAAGCACGCACTGCTTCCTCCAGCTTAATTTCTGCGCGCACTGACAACTGTTTTGCAAAATCCACATAGCCCTTTGCATAGAAGTCTATGAGGAGTTTTGCGGAATCTTCATTCAGAATGACTTTTAACTTTTCAGGTGCGAGACCCAGTAAAAAATAAAAATCATTTTTGGCCAAGGCGGCTGATAATTCTTTAGAATCATCGGCTATTCTCTCCGCTTCTTCTCGATCATTTTTTTGTAGTGCTTCTGTATAGAGCACCTCTTCTGGAAAGGCAGCCATATAGACAATGCGCGGTTTTTTTCCAAAAACAGACCTTATTCTCTCCGCTAGATTTTGCGTTAATATCCTAGATGATAAAGTATGCTCCGCAGGCAGCCCTAAACTGCAGGGTTTCAAGGCATGCCCTCTTACTCTCAGTGCATAAAATAATTTTTCTTCTGCAAGGTAAAAATTGTCTTGCGAAAGGGTGTCGAGTTTAATCTCCATCTGCTCGAGATCATTTTTATCAAAATGCGCTATTACTACTATTTCTTTTATTTCTTTAGAATGAAGTATGAGTGTATAGGCCAATTTATTTTTTTTCCTCCAAAAATATATTTCTCCTTTTTGGGTTGCTTTTTTTTCTTCTCCAAAAGAAAGTGTGTAATCAACCCATTTTAAACGCATCATGGCTTCCGTATTACCTATATTTTTTCCAGCAGCTAAATCTTTTATCAATAGCGCTTGTTCTGTGCGGATAGACGGATCCTCTCCTCCATATTTTCTTAGACAATATTCGCGTGCTTCTGCATACGAGCCAAAATCTCCAGGACGCCCCACGGTGCCTTCATCCTGTCGACTAAAATATCCATGAGATAAAGTTGCGCTTTGAGGAAAGAGCGCAACCACCGGCGGCATTTTTCCTGCTTGGCCAAATTGAAATATAGGCTGTCTGGGAATCTTATCGGAAATGACAGAGACGGATTGCGGCTTTGAATATCCTTTTTTTTCTGCTTCCGTGTGATACGGCTTCAACCTTATTTTATTAGATGTTCCATCTTCATTCGTGCCATAAAAAATCATCTTTCCTGCTTCATCTATATCCGAAATAAATATCTCCCCTCTTTTGACGTTATAGATTCCTTTTTTTGCTTCTCTGGCTCTTCTTAATATGATTTCATTGAGTTCTTCATTTTCCTCTGCATCTTTTTGTTGTTCATCGTCCGCCTCTTTTGCATCTTCTTGTTGTTCATCGTCCGCCTCTTTATAGTCCGCCTCTCCCCCAAGCATCCGGATAAAATCATCGAAAAACATATGCTCATCTGCGCGTAATGCTTTTTGAAAAACAACAGCAGTTTTATTTTCCAATAGCCACTGCAATATCCTTTGTTTCAACTCGTCCGTCACAGTCTTCTCTTGCGAAAAATTTGCATCTGCATCACCTGCATCATCTGCAAGGGTAGGAATTTTTCTGCGCGAGATAAAACCTTGCGCCAATTCTCCATCTGGTGTCAGGCAAACATAGGCTAATTTTAATCTTGTTTTTTGCAGATAAATTTCTTTTTGCCGCAGGTTTTCTTTTGCAGGAAGTGCGTTCATTACAATAACCGTATAGGAAAGTATTTCTGGCTGCGCAAAAAAATTATTGCTTTCTTTTTTATATTCCTTATTCTCTTCGAGAGGCGGAAGAACAGGCTCTGAATATAGGCGGCCTAGCGAAGAAAAATTTTTTAAATCTTTTTCCACCTGTTCGTAACAATTAGCTGCTAACTCATAGTTTTTTTTTAATTGTGGGTTTTTTTCATCACGTGATTTTTCAAATTGAATCCCTTTTTCTTCAGGAAAGCTCACCCAGACATCCTCTAGCATATCCCATTGTGCTCGAATCAAGCTGCCTGCGTCTTTGACGAGATTCAGGAAATGTTCTATAGCCTCTTCGCTTTTTTCGAATTCAGGATAGAGAAGCATCCTTGTGACATCAAACACCTTCTTGCAGCGCATGATATCTAGACAATCCGCGCTTTGTAGAATTTTTCCTAGCAATCCAGGATTTTCTTTTTTTATAATTAAACTCGAAAAGTGCTCGGCCTCTTTTTCAGAAATTCCCTTTCCAAGTAAAAACACCTTACACGCGGCAGCAGATTTTGCTTCCCATATATCTTTACCCTTATCACTTTCACGTGCAGCATCATGAAAAAGCGCAACATATTGCAATAGACGAATATTTCTTTCTGACAATTCTTCTTGGTCACTTATGCCAAGCGCTTTACATAGATTCGCAAGAATACGCACCCATATCGCTACACGCGCATGGTGGGTTGCACCATGCGAGATACGGTGGACACGGAGATTTAGTTCTTTGGGATTTAGTTCTTCGTGATTTAGTTCTTCGTGATTGATGAAGGGTTGGAGGGAGGTTTCCTGGAAAATAGCCTGCGCAAAGCCTGCGAATTTCGCCGGATCAAATAATTCACTACAAGCACAAAGTTCTTTGTTACATTTTTCACACATCATAAGAACGCACCTCATCTTTTGTTAGTTAGGATAAGACCAGTATACAGACAGAATATTAAGTGAATATTAAGGGCGCCTCTACAGCAATTCCCGCTGCAAAACAGATCGGGCCTTGCTTTCTTTTAAATTGCGATTTCAGCAACCATATCTAAAAGTGAAATAGACTCCACATTTTTTGCCATCTAAAAACGTGATTTACCTATCAACACACCTGGGATGATAAAAAAGCGGGTGGTACTTTGTACAAACACCTTCGGCATGCTGGAAAAAAAGGGTCTATGTCGTTTTGAGTGGGTAAGGCAAAATATAGCCCTCCCAAAAATGAGGATCAAAACAGATGAACAGCGAACAAATATTTGCCATGGGTTTAGGTTTAAGCAGCCCCTGGAAATTAGAGAA
>JBIIEG010000100.1:0-4438 GCA_044237955.1 Gammaproteobacteria bacterium | reverse complement strand
TGATATAAATTTTCTTAGGAAAAGATTTACCGCGCGCGCTATTCAAATAATATTGCGATAAAAATGCACAGAGCGCTTCTGATATCTCTGTGTTTTCAGGTACATGTGGAAAATAAGGGTGACTGCCTATCCAAGTGCCACTACGAAGAGATAATACTTCTATGCAAATCACACCAGCACGTGTCGCCAATGCAACAACATCCACATCACGCGCACCCATCGCTTGTCGATCTTGAATTTGCCGCAAATTTTTAACTTGATCGCGATAACGTGCTGCTTCTTCAAAAGCGAGGTCATTGGAGGCTTTTTCCATTTTATTTGCTAATACTGTAATAATACTTTCGTTTTTTCCTTGTAAAAAAAGGCGCACATAGTTGACATTTTCTTGATAAGTTTTTGCATCGATATGGTTTATACAAGGCGCTGTACAACGCTTTATTTGATATTGCAAACAAGGGCGCGTGCGATTTTTAAAAAATATATCGTTGCATTGACGGACTTTAAATAATTTTTGCAATAGATCTAAAGTTTCATAGACCGAACGTACGCTGGGATAAGGACCAAAATATTCTCCTTTTTCACGCTGTGTACCACGATGTATTTTCAATAAGGGAAAGTCAGGATGCGCTGAGAGAAAAAGATAGGGATAGGACTTATCGTCTTTTAATAAAATATTATAACGAGGGCGCAGGCTTTTAATCAGTGTGCTTTCGAGCAGCAATGCTTCGTTTTCACTGGCAGCAATCGTGATATCGATGCGACGAACTTGCGCCATCATAGCAGATGTTTTTGAATCCAGTTGAGAGGCATTTCGAAAATAACTACTCACACGATCTTTCAAACGACGGGCTTTTCCTACATACAAGACACGCCCCTGCGCACTGATCATTTTGTAAATACCAGGAGATGCAGGCAAATTTTCAAGAAAAGCTTTGGAATCAAATGAACTCATAGTGCTTCTAATAAACCATAACGTGCCGTCATTAAAATCAACTCAACATCGTTTTTTACACCAAGTTTCTCCGTGATACGAAGGCGATAGGTTTTACATGTGCTGCCACTAATTTTCAATTTTATCGCTATTTCGTCCAAGGTAAATCCACAGTGGATCAGTAAAACGACTTGTAGTTCCCTCTCGGACAATGCATCAAATGGATTAGCTAATTGCGTGTTCAACTCGAACTGTATTTTTCTAGTCATTTCTGGAGAGACATACAGATGACCTGCATTCACCATTTCAATGGCTTTCAAAAGTTCTTTATAACCGTCTACTTTATTGAAAAACCCACTTGCACCACATGAAAAAAATTGGGGTATCAAAAAAGTATCTAGTGAGCAAGTTAAAATCAGAATTTTAACTTTAGGTGTTTCTTTCAATAGAACAGAAATTACTTCTCTCCCAGCTATATCAGGCAGATTAAGATCGAGAAGTATCAGATCAGGTTTTAGGGTGGCAGAAAGTTGTATGGCTTCTTGACCTGAGGCTGCTTGACCGACCACTTCAAGGTTAGGCAATCCCGCAAGGCTGGCGCAAATACCAGAACGAACCAAGGATTGGTCATCAACTACAAGGATGCGAATGGGGGGAGACATAGGTTTCCTCATCGGTTGTCATGGGTTTTATGCTATTCCCTCCTGTGTGGTTTATTTGAAACCACTTTTTAGTCCTTTCTTAAAGAAACAGCACTGTAGCAAATTTCAGCCGGAATTACTCGGCAAACGCCTTGCGTATGACTCAAAAAATTGTTTAGACTCCACAGGATCACAAAAACACGCGTAAGGACGCACTCATGCTCAAAAGACTTTTACCTCGACAAGATAATTTTTTCGAACTGTTTCAGCAGGCAGCGCACCTGTTGGTGTGTGGTGCAGCGCAATTTGTGGAACTGACAAAAGATATTAACCAATCCGATTTTTACGCAAAAAAAATTGAAGCGTTTGAATCAACCGCGGATGACTGCACGCTGGCTACATTTGATCTTTTACATAAAAGTTTTATTACACCTTTCGATCGACAAGATATACATCAACTCACTCGCAGGCTGGATGATATTTTGGATATGATTAACCGTAACGCACAACGCATCGTGCTGTATCAGTTAAAATCTTTACCTAATGAAATGCTGCAAATTGCTGATTTTACTTTGGATGCAACCAACGCCATCAAAGTAGCGATAAAGCATTTAGACAATCTTAAAAATGCCTCCGCAATTATTCAGCGTTGTCATGCCATCAGTGAAATTGACCATCAGGCTGAACAAACCATGCTCAAAGGTATCGGTCAATTATTTGCAGAAGAGCAGGATTTCAAACATCTTCTGAAACTGAAAGAAGTGTATGAACACAGCACAGCTGTTGTGCAAGAGTGCCATGATCTGGCTGATCTCATCAAAGACATTGTTCTGGAGTATTCCTAATGGACCACGGTGTTGTTATCCTGGTTTTACTGATCGTTTTGGCGCTGGTATTTGATTTTTTAAACGGCTTTCATGATTCAGCCAACTCCATCGCTACTGTTGTTTCCACACGCACGCTAAAACCGCATGTTGCTGTCATCTGGGCGGCAACATTTAACTTCATCGCTTTTTTATTCTTCAATATGCATGTCGCTAACACTATTGGTGTGGGTCTTATCGATCCCAATATTGTCGACAAACATGTTATTTTTTCAGCGTTATGTGGCGCTATCTTTTGGAATTTATTAACTTGGTATTATGGATTACCGTCCAGTTCTTCACATGCCTTAATCGGTGGTTTGGTCGGGACAGCGCTTGTAAAGTCGGGTGTGCATGCTGTTAACATAGCGGGCATCAGCAAAATCACTTTATCGATATTTTTGTCGCCGATGGTTGGTTTTATATTAGGCATCTTGCTGATGTATCTGGCGATTATTATTTTTTTTCGATCCTCTAGAACACGTATCGATCGTTATTCCAGAAAGCTTCAACTCGTGACATCAGCTTTGATGAGCTTGGGTCATGGCGGTAATGATGCACAAAAAACGATGGGTGTGATCGCTGTGCTGTTATTTTCATCGCATATGCTTGGCGATAAATTTTATGTGCCTTTGTGGGTGATCATCACTTGTAATTTTGTGATGGCGCTGGGAACGCTTTTAGGTGGATGGCGTATTGTAAAGACCATGGGCATGCGCATCACAAAGCTCAGACCTTTGCAGGGTAGCTGTGCTGAGTTGGCGGGTGCTTCTACGTTATTTTTAGCGACTAATCTGGGGATACCCGTTTCTACGACTCACACCGTTGCGGGTTCCATTTTTGGTGTTGGCGTGATGAACAATTTGTCTGGTGTGCGGTGGAATATTGCACAACGGATGGTGTTGGCCTGGGTGGTGACATTGCCTGCAGCCGGGTTGGTTGCAGCGGGGATGTGGGTGATTACGGAGTGGTTGCTCTACTGATAGAAAAAATAGTGCCAATCTTATGCAGCTACTTCCTTCATGGGTTCAGGCTGATGTGTCAGTTTAGCCACTAAACCTCCCACACGCTGACGCATCTCACGACGATCTACAATCATATCAATCGCACCATGCTCTAATAAGAACTCACTGCTTTGAAATCCAGGCGGTAGTGTCTGACGTACAATTTGCTCAATGACGCGCGGGCCTGCAAACCCAATTAAGGCCTTTGGCTCGGCAATGATAATATCGCCCAACATGGCAAGGCTCGCAGAGACACCGCCCATGGTGGGATCCATCAAGACAGAAACATAAGGAATACCCGCTTCGGATAATTTAGCCAATGCAGCGCTGGTTTTAGCCATCTGCATTAAAGAGAGCAAGCCCTCCTGCATACGCGCGCCACCACTGGCTGAAAAACAAATAAACGGGATTTTTTCTTGTAAAGCCAGTGCCACACCACGCACAAAACGCTCACCGACCACGGCGCCCATAGAGCCGCCGATAAAGCTAAAATTAAACGCTGCAACAACCACAGGCATTTGCATCAATTTACCGTGCGCGACAATCAACGCATCTTTTTCTGCTGTTTGTTTCTGGGCTGCTACTAAACGATCTTTGTATTTTTTGGTATCACGAAAACGCAGGATATCAACAGGCTCTATGTCAGCTGCAACTTCTTCGTACTCTCCTGCATCTAAAAAATAATTGAGCAAAAAGCGCGCACCAATACGTTGATGGTGATTACATTTGGGGCAAACTTCTAAATTGCGTTCAAGTTCAGCACGATAGAGCACCGCGTTGCATTCGGCGCATTTACTCCAAACGCCCTCAGGCACACCTTTTTTACTGGCGGTATCTATTTTTGAAGGGAAGATTTTTTTGAACCAACTCATCGTGTCTATTAGATCCTGATTTGATTGGTTTGAAACCGCACCAAGGATGATGCGATTTCAAAATGTGTGATAATTACTTGATACTGATTAAATGTACTTTGAAAACTAAGGTTTCGTTGGGGCCAAT
>JBIIEG010000099.1:0-4454 GCA_044237955.1 Gammaproteobacteria bacterium | reverse complement strand
TTACATCAAGGGTGGTAAGGCTGGTGTTAGCAGCTAAAACCTTCGCTCCAACAGGACCAATATGATTGTGGCTTACATCGAGGGTGGTAAGGGTAGTGTTAGCAGCCAAAGCTTGTACTTCTAGAGGCCGAGGCCCCATCTTGCAATCTTGTATAGAAAGAGATTTGATATAGGTGTTACTGCTTAAAGCATCGACCAAATCGGAAATATCTTCATCGCTCAACGGTTGTCTATCTAAATTTAATTTTTTTTCTGTGTACCTATTGGTGCGGATGGCATCTAACAGCTCGGGTGAAAATTTGGGCATATACATATCCTCTCATTAAGAAGTGAATTCGTGGGTTTGATGAAAAATCCATTTCCTAACGCGTCTAGTGATAGAGCCTTTTACGACATCCATCCTGCTTCATGGTAGATTATTTCTGACTCGGTTTTAAATAAATCCATAGCTTTAGGTTCCTTGTCTTCAAGTTCTCCTAAAAAATCCTCATATAACCAGTTTTTTGGCATCATGTAGTAAATACCGTCTTCTAGTTTGGCAGCCCAATTAGAAGTAATGTTCTGATCCAGAATTTCAAAACCATCCAATGACCTAAGAATTGGTTCATCATAATTGTCACTTTGTATTAGTACGTTTCATTTGACGTGTATTCAATCTCCACACGATATTGTTATCAAGGGTCAGGTATTTTTTGAGGCTGAGGATTGTACCTGACGCAAGCGATGAAAACACCCCGTCACTTTGTAGAGAGGTTCTCTATCGAGGTGTCCACTAAACGGTAGCCACCAGCAAAGGCGCCATTGTCAGTATCACCCCTTTCGTGATATAAGTACCGACCGTATTTTATGCGGCTTTCAACAACAACCATTTCTAAACCACACACATATCGACACACGATTTAGGGTGTTCTCCCATTATAAAAACGCCGTAGGACTAGCGTTTTTCATAAAGGGTAGAATTAAGTCGTGGAATATGTGGAGGCTCAACCCGGAGAAAAAGAATCATGACCACCATTACCATGCGTCAAATGCTTGAAGCTGGCGTACATTTCGGCCATCAAAAGCGCTTTTGGAATCCCAAAATGGGACCTTATATTTTCGGTGTCCGTCATCAAATCCATATCATCAACTTAGAACATACCCTCCCCTTATACAGAGAAGCCCTTAACTTCTTATCCGGTATCGTCGCCAAAAAAGGCAAAGTACTTTTTGTAGGCACTAAGCGCGGCGCACAAGAAATTATCCGCGAAGAAGCAAGCCGTTGCGGCATGCCTTATGTAGACCACCGATGGCTCGGCGGCATGCTCACCAACTATAAAACCATTCGTCAATCCATCCGCCGTCTGAAAGATTTAGAGGCCATGCGTGATGATGGCAGTTTTGAGCGTCTGACTAAAAAAGAAGGCTTAATGCTGACCCGCGAAATGACAAAATTACAAGGCAGCTTAAATGGCATTAAAGAAATGGGTGGACTGCCTGATGCTATATTCGTTATCGATATTGGTCACGAAAAAACAGCGCTGACCGAAGCTAAAAAATTAAGCATCCCTGTTGTGGGTATTGTAGATACAAATTACGACCCCACACTGGTTGATTACGTGATCCCTGGTAATGACGATTCTCAGCGTGCTATCCGTCTTTACTGCCAAGGGCTTGCCGATGCAATCTTAGACGCACGTCAACTGATGACAGAACAGTCAGCCGCACAAGCAGCTAAGCAACCAGCACCAACACATGAAAAACAAAAAATGTTGATTAAAAAAGTATCCCGCAAAGCGGCTGATACTGCAGATACCCCTGCCGTAGCGTCTCCTACAGAAAGCGTCGCGCCGAAGAAGAAAGTAGCAACACCTGCGATCAACAAAGAAAAATCTGTAAAACCCGCAACCCCTAAAGCAACGACCACTAAATAAAAAAGAAGAGGCCTAACTATGAATATTTCAGCAAGCGACGTAAAAGAACTCCGCGAGCGCACTGGCGCTGGCATGATGGAATGCAAAAAAGCACTGGTTGCAGCGGAAGGCAATATTGAAGCCGCCATTGACGCAATGCGTAAAGCAGGCACGGCCAAAGCTGCAAAAAAAGCAGGACGTATCACCGCAGAAGGACTGATCGAGATTAAAGTTGCAACAGACGGTCGATCAGCCGCTATGGTTGAAGTGAACTGTGAAACAGACTTTGTAGGCCGAGACACAAACTTCAAAGCCTTCGTCACTGCCGTTGCAGAAGCTGCTTTAACAGCGAATACAACGGATGTGGCAAAACTCTCAGAAGCCGCTATCCCGAACAGTTCACAAACCGTTGAGCAGGCCCGTCAAACACTGGTTACAACCATTGGTGAAAACGTTCAGATACGCCGTATCGCATTGCTTAAAGCATCCGGCACTGTTGGTGCTTATACACACGGTGGTCGCATTGGTGCATTAGTTGCTTTGTCTGCTGCTAATCCCGACCTGGCTAAAGA
The DNA here is from genome assembly GCA_044237955.1 of Gammaproteobacteria bacterium. GTDB lineage: Bacteria > Pseudomonadota > Gammaproteobacteria > JAURND01 > JAURND01 > JAURND01. The sequence continues at coordinate 1,990 of JBIIEG010000099.1, read as the reverse complement.
TATCGCCATGCATATGGCAGCTTCTAATCCGCAAGTCATTAAGCCTGAAGAAGTTTCTCAAGACTTGATTGCGCAAGAAAAAGAAATCTTCAAAGCCCAATCCGCTGAAAGTGGCAAACCTGCTGACATCATCGAAAAAATGATCGCTGGCCGAATTGCTAAATTCGTCAATGAAATCAGCTTAATAGGCCAACCTTTTGTCAAAGATCCTTCTAAATCTGTAGAGCAATTATTAAAAGCTGCTCAAGCTGAAGTGACTCAGTTCGCACGTTTTGAAGTGGGCGAAGGCATAGAAAAAGTAGTAGAAGACTTTGCAGAAGCCGTCATGGCCCAAATCAGTGGGGAAGCCTAAATGTCATCCACAGAACCCGCCTATCGTCGCATATTATTAAAAATGAGCGGTGAAGCGCTCCAGGGCAATGGTCATTCCAACATTGACCCTTCTGTGCTTGACCGTATGGTCGATGAAATCACCCAGGTACACAAACTCGGTGTACAAGTGGGTATTGTGATTGGCGGTGGTAATTTATTTCGTGGTACTACATTAGCCAAAGCAGGCATCGGTCGCGTGACCAGTGATTTTATGGGCATGCTGGCAACCTTGATGAATGCTTTGGCGCTGCGCGATGCCTTTGAACGCGCTGATATTCCCACTCGTATTTTATCTGCTATCCCCATGTCTGGCGTTGTCGATCACTATGACCGACGCAAGGCTATCCACCATTTGCAAAAAGGACGTGTTGTGATATTTGCAGGTGGTACAGGTAACCCGCTGATCACCACCGATTCGGCGGCCAGCTTGCGCGGTATCGAAATTGAAGCGGATATTATTTTGAAAGCAACACAGGTCGATGGTATTTATACTGCAGACCCCCTCAAAGATCCCACTGCAACGCGTTATCTCCACCTTACTTATAAAGAAGCTTTAGACAAAGAACTGGCTGTGATGGATTTGGCTTCTTTTTGTCAGTGCCGCGATCATGGCATGAAGCTGCGCGTGTTTAATATCAACAAACCCAGCGCTATTTTACGTGTGGTATTAGGTGAAGATGAAGGGACTTTGGTAACTGTATAACCACATTATCAGCTTAAAGTTTACTACTCATTCGCAATAAAAACAGTCATCAAGAAATAGGAAAATAAACATGCAACAACTGATTCAAGAAACAAATACCCGCATGCTAAAGAGTATCGATACGCTCAAGCATGAACTCATGAAAATTCGTACAGGACGTGCCAGCCCCGGTTTGCTCGACCATATCAAAGCTTCTTTTTACGGAACCGAGACAGCGCTCAATCAAATGGCGAATATTACCGTCGAAAGCGCCAGAGTTTTGCTTATCACTCCATGGGATAAAGGAACCATCCCTGCGATTGAAAAAGCCATTATGACCGCAGACTTAGGTTTAAATCCCACAACAGCAGGCACCGTCATCCGTGTTCCCATGCCCGCTTTAAACGAAGAACGTCGCAAAGAATTGGTAAAAGTTGTCCGTGATGAGGCAGAAGGTGGACGAATTGCTATACGCAATATCAGAAGAGATGCCAATCAATCCATCAAAGATTTACTCAAAGCAAAAGACATCAACGAAGATGACGAACGTCGTGGACAAACGGAAATACAAAAGCTCACTGACAAATTTATCGCTGAAGTCGACAAAATATTGGCAGTAAAAGAAACAGAGTTGATGGAGGTTTAAAAAATTATTTAGATTCGTCATTGCGAGGAGCATTTTTTGCGACGAAGCAACCCAGAAGAAAACCCAAATAGTATTTATACAACAAATGAAGAGATTGCTTAATATTTTTTCTGGATTGCTTCGTCGCAAGCTCCTCGCAACGACCAGCACTTGTCTTGGTTTAATATCCCGTCTATGACCACACACCACCACACCCTACCCAAACACATCGCCATCATCATGGATGGCAACGGACGCTGGGCACAAGCACGTGATTTACCGCGCCTTGCAGGTCATGAAGCAGGCGTGCA
>JBIIEG010000097.1:0-4477 GCA_044237955.1 Gammaproteobacteria bacterium | reverse complement strand
AATTCTTTTTGTGGAATGGTCGATTGTTTATCTGTATTAGTCCTCAGCAATTCCCGCTGAAAAACACATCGGGCCTTGCTTCCTTGTTTGAACGCGTCGCGCGAAATAAATTCGCACTTGTCCCAGTCGGGAGAATTCAGCCGGTCAGGGGGAAGAACTGCGTCTCTCCCCCTGACAACCCCTCATTGCCCCTGTTCGTCCAGTTAATGGGTAAGAATGTACGAAACAATTTTTTAGAACCCCTGGCCAGTACTGGGAAAACAGGGCGGCGGGAATTGCTGATTATTTGCAACTGTTCAGGCTGTACCTTAAAGTATGGGGCAGCTGTCAACTGAGAAAAGATTCCTCCTGATTTTTGCATTTCTTATGACAGTCACGGATGCAATAAAACGAAAGAGGGCAACGGTATGAATTTCATTATTGGCATCGATGATTTTGGAAAAGTGATCGAAAGACAACTGAACTTTGTCGATAAAAGCCTTTTTATAAAAGAGGTGATGGATAATAGCAGCATTGAAGCGACGGTTATCACTCGCCCGCGTCGTTTTGGCAAAACGCTTAACCTGTCCATGTTGCATCATTTTTTGGCGCCTGAAGTAAACCAGCTTCAGACCAAAGGCATGTTTGATAACCTGAAAATTGCAAAAGCGGGTAGTGCCTACATGGATCAGCAGGGAAAATACCCTGTTATTTTTATTAGCTTGAAGAGTGTGCATGATTCTAAATTCACGGATGCTTATGGCCAACTGCGGACATTGATTCAGAAAACTTATCGAGAACACCGCTATTTAATCACGAGCACAAAATTACGCGAAAAAGAAAAAAAATTGTATGAAGCTATTTTAGATAGAGAGGTAACGGATAGGGCTGTTTTAGAAAATTCATTACAAGAACTATCGAGACTTTTACATCTATATCACGGTGTTAAGCCTTGGCTACTGATTGATGAATACGATACGCCCATTCAGTCCGCATATTTTCATGGCTATTACGATAACATGATTGAATTGATGCGGGGGATATTTGGCAGTGTTTTGAAAGGCAATACCGATATGCACCGCGCTATCATTACCGGCATTTTACGAATCTCTAAAGAAAGTTTATTCTCGGGAGTAAATAATCTCAAAGTGTTTTCTATTCTGAATCAAGAATATGCGGAACATTTTGGATTTACAGAAACAGAGGTAGATGAAGCGCTTAAAAAAGCAAATCTTAGTAATTTGGGTGAAATAAAAAATTGGTATAACGGCTACCATATTGGTGATAGTCAAATTTATAACCCTTGGTCTATTGCCAATTGCATCGATGGAAAAGGCGCACTGAGGCCTTATTGGGTTAATACCAGCAGCAATGATCTGATTAAATCTTCCATGGCGTTAGCGAGCGCTCAGGTAAAAGAGAAATTTGAGCAAATTTTAACGGGAAAATCCATTGAAGAAACTATCACGGAAAATATGGTTTTTTCGGATTTAAAAACTAACAGTGATGCGTTGTGGAGCTTACTGTTATTTAGTGGGTATTTAACTGCTGTAAAAACTAATCTGGTAGATGGAGAGTTTCATTGCTCGCTACAAACCCCTAACCAAGAAGTGGCTGCTCTTTATAGGAGCGTCATTCGCGAGTGGTTTAATGCGCCGCTTGGCGCAAGCGAATATCGTGCTTTTTTAGAAAACTTAACGACGGGTCAGCTCGATAAATTTTTAAAAAAATTAAAGCAATTTTTAAAAGAATCCAGCAGCTTTTTTGACGTGAAAGGCCAGCATCCTGAGAAATTTTATCATGGCTTTGTGCTGGGTTTGATCGTGAGTTTAGCCGATACCCATACCGTCCAATCGAACAAAGAAAGCGGAGACGGACGTTACGATGTCATGCTGATTCCAAAAGATACAACGCAGCTGGGGCTAATCCTGGAATTTAAAGTGGCAGAAGAAGGCGATGCCTTAGATGAGACAGCTGAACAAGCGCTCAGACAAATAGGTGAATGCGGCTATGAGACTGAGCTGCGGCAGAAGAATATTCAGAGAATTTTAAAGGTAGGTCTTGCGTTCAGGGCTAAAGAAGTTGCGATTGCATCTATGGAGTTACCTCAGAATGCAGAGCACTAAAGGAAGCTATTGAAGAGTGGCAAAAAGAGCATCCTCCCAAGGGGGAAACAGGGCGGCGGGAATTGCTGATAGATGCGTAAACTAATAAGCGCTTAGCGCAACTTCAACGTCGCCAATCCACACAAAACCAGCACAAAAGTAATAATCCAGAATCGCACGATCACACGTGGTTCTGGCCAGCCTTTGAGTTCAAAATGATGATGGATGGGCGCCATTCTAAAAACACGTTTTTTGGTGAGTTTGAATGAAATTACTTGAATGATGACTGACAAGGTTTCCATCACAAATACACCACCCATAATCACAAGAACGAGTTCTTGTCGCACAATTACTGCAATAATGCCAAGTGCGGCACCTAACCCTAACGCGCCGACATCACCCATAAATACTTGTGCGGGATAAGTGTTAAACCATAAAAATCCTAATCCGGCACCAATCATCGTGGCGCAAAAAACAGCGATTTCCCCTGATCCTGCGATGTAGGGAATGCTCAAATATTTGGCGAATTCCACATTGCCGCTAAGATAGGCAAAACGAGCCAATGCGCCTGCCACCATCACAGTGGGTAATATCGCGAGTCCATCTAATCCATCCGTTAAATTCACGGCATTGCTGCTACCTGTGACTACAAAATAAGTGAGGACGATATAAAACAAACCTAATTGGATGCTGGCGTGTTTTAAAAAGGGAATGACTAATTCGGTGTCAGTGGGTGTTTTTGCTAAATAGTAGAGCCAGATCGCGATACCGATCGCTAAGAGTGATTGCCCCAGATATTTCCATCGTGCTGCGAGTCCTTTGGAATGCTTCATTTGCAGCTTCATATAATCATCCAGCCACCCAATCGCCCCAAAACTTAAAGTGCCTAGCAGCACAACCCATACATATGGATTGCTGAGATTTCCCCATAAAAGTGTGCTGATAGCGATAGCGGTTAAAATCAGTGTGCCGCCCATGGTGGGTGTTCCGGCTTTGCTCAAATGGGATTGTGGACCATCGTCGCGTACTACCTGACCGATTTGACGACTACTGAGTTTGCGAATCATCCAGGGGCCTAGTAATAAGGCAATTGTGAGCGCTGTGAGTGCGCCTAAAATGGAGCGAAATGTGAGGTATTGAAAAACGCGAAAACCTTCGTAATAAGCGTGTAAATATTGTGTGAGCCAAAGGAGCATAAGGGATTATTAAGGATTGGATTGAAATGTGGGTGTCAAATAGGATGATGCATGTCGTGATGTTTTTGCTTTTTCCACAGAGTTTTTACTTCTGCTTCTATTTGTTTTTTCTTTTTCTTGGCCTGCCATAAATCATAATTCATCTGCTGTGTTAACCAACTTTCTGGCGTAGTGTTAAAAGCTTTAGCTAGCCTTAACGCCATTTCAATACTGATACCTGTTTTCCCATTTAATAATTCTGACAGTGCTTTTCTGGTGACTCCTAGTTCGTGAGCAGCTTTAGTGATTGTCAGGTGTAGTGGTAGCAAACAAACTTCTTTGATGAATTCTCCAGGGTGCGGAACCTTGTGCATGTTGTGGTACTCCAGCAGCAATTCCCGCCGCCCTGTTTCCCCACTACTGGCGCGGGGTTCCAAAAAATTATTTCGTACATTTTTACCCATTAACTGGACGAACAGGGGCAATGAGGGGTTGTCAGGGGGGAGAGACGCAGTTCTTCCCCCTGACCGTGAGTGCGAATTTATTTCGCGCGACGCGTTCAAACAAGGAAGCAAGGCCCGATGTGTTTTTCAGCGGGAATTGCTGGTACTCCAGTGAGTTTATTCTTTGGTCACCTAATAATCCCTATACTGAAGAATACATTTAACATTGTGATCTGAAACGTTACAGGTGTCAAAAAGTGATTTTTTTATTTTTTATCGCTAACTAAAGCTTCTACAACGCGTTCCATTTTCATCGAGCGAGATCCTTTTACTAAGATGGTTGCAGCAAATGGCAGATCTTTTTTGAGCGCACTGATTAAGGCAGTTTGATCGGTAAAATGCTGTGCTTTTTCGCCGAAGGTATTTGCTGTGAGTGCGGTAGAGGTACCATAGGTATATAAAAGATCGATGCCTGATTGACGCGCGCGCTCTCCCACCTCTCGATGCGCACTGTCCGTCAGTTCTCCCAACTCACGCATATCAGCCAACACTAAAATTTTCGTGCCCATCTGTTTTGCCAAAATATCAATGGCTGCTTGTACGGATAAAGGATTTGCATTGTAGGTATCATCAATCACATACATGCCATCAGCCACCTCATGAAAATTCAAACGTTTAGTCACAGCGGCTGCATGTTCTAAACCTGCTTTAATAGCAGGCAAAGGGATATCGATCGCCATGGCGCATGCCGCTGCTGCCAGGGCGTTAGCAACAT
>JBIIEG010000096.1:0-4535 GCA_044237955.1 Gammaproteobacteria bacterium | reverse complement strand
CATCTAATAATTTCTGCCGTGGCGTGACGTAATGTGATTTAGGAAAAATAGTGACGCGTGGCGACTTGCGCAATATCTCGCCTGTTAATGGATCAAAAAATTGAATGATATCGATCTCTTCATCAAACAATTGTATGCGTACAGCTTCTTGTTCTGAATCTGCAGGAAAAATATCTAATACATCGCCATGCACACGATAAGTACCGCGACGAAAATCCACATCATTACGGGTGTATTGTAATTCGGCTAATCGATGTAATATCTGGCGCTGATCAACCGGATCACCGCGTTTTAAATGCAGCACCATACTCATGTACGATTTTGGATCACCTAATCCATAGATCGCCGAAACGGTTGCGACAATGATGACATCAGGGCGTTCTAACAAAGCCTTTGTAGCAGACAAACGCATTTGTTCAATTTGTTCGTTGATGGCAGAGTCTTTTTCGATATAGGTATCTGAAGATGGAACATAAGCTTCTGGCTGATAATAGTCATAGTATGAAACAAAATATTCCACCGCATTTTTAGGGAAAAAACTGCGCATTTCGGCATAGAGCTGTGCTGCCAATGTTTTATTGGGTGCGAGAATTAAAGTAGGACGTTGAATGTGTTGAATGACCTGTGCGACGGTATAAGTTTTGCCTGAACCTGTGACGCCTAATATCGTTTGTTTAGCGAGACCTTGATTGAGACCATCCACCAGTTTTGCGATCGCTTGTGGTTGATCGCCTGCGGGTTGGTAATTAGAAACTAAGTTGAAAGACTTATGCATAATATGAGATGACCATGATATACGCTGAAACTGAACGTTTAATTTTGCGAGACTGGCAGGAAGAAGATATTACACCATTTGCTGCGATGAATCAGGATCCGCGCGTGATGGAATGTTTTCCGAATACGCTGACAGAAATAGAAACGCGGGCATTGGTTGAAAGAATAAAAGTCCACATAAAACAACATGGTTTTGGGTTGTACGTTTGTGTTTTGAAAGGGACGCAGGAGTTTATTGGGTTTGTAGGGTTAAGTGTTCCCAATTTTACGGCGCATTTTACGCCTTGTGTTGAAATCGGCTGGCGACTTGCGTTTCCCTATTGGAATAAAGGCTATGCGACGGAAGCTGCGGGGGCTGTATTAAAAATGGGCTTTGAACAATATCATTTGAAAGAGATCGTCTCTTTTACCGTGGTTGCCAATCAACGATCGCGTCATGTGATGGAAAAATTAGGTATGACGCATAATGTGGCGGATGATTTTGATCATCCTAATGTTTCTATACAACATCCGTTGTGTCGGCATGTGTTGTATCGGTTGAGTAACTATTCATGGCGCGAACTTTGTCATTCCCGCGAAGGCGGGAACCTATCCCAATATCGCAATAATGCGAAGAAAATACTTAAAAAATAGGGCTCAGTATTGTTGTAAACACAAACAGACATAGGAGCGGCGGATGGATGGTTTCCCGCATGCGCGGGAATGACAACATGAGGTCAGTATTGTTGTAAACACAAACAGATATAGGAGCGGCGGATGGATGGTTTCCCGCATGCGCGGGAATGACAACATGATTGCTGCGAGTAGCTACTCGATTGGCACAAAATGATCCACCGGCCCATGCCCTTTTCCAATCATCTGCGTGCTGGCCGATTGCAGTGCGCGACTCAAATAATTTTTAGCCAATTTACAACTTTCCAGCAAACTCATTTTTCTACCTAAACAAGCGGCAATCGCTGCAGATAAAGTACAACCTGTACCATGTGTGTTGCGCGTTACAATTTTACGCATTTCTAGCCATTCTTTTTTACCCGCAGCATCGCTATACAAATCAAATGCGACCTCCCCTTCTAAATGCCCGCCTTTTAAGAGCACTGCTTTTGATCCCAACGCCAAGAGGTGATTCATGGCAATTTCCATTTCCTCTATAGAAGTAATGGTCAAATCAGTAAGTGCCATCGCTTCAGGTAAATTTGGCGTAATAATCGTTACCAACGGAATGAGCTTTTTTTTAAGGCTTTCCAGCGCTTCTGGCAATAACAACGCATCGCCACTTTTTGCAAACATCACAGGATCTAATACGATAGGAATATTGTGTGCGTGCTGCTTTAAAAAATCGGACACGACTTCAATAATTGCTGAATTAAACAACATGCCAATTTTGATAGCGTCTGGGGTGATGTCTTCAAAAATAGTGTGCAGCTGATCTTTGATGGATTGAATAGGCAACTCATAACAAGTTTTAACGCCCATCGTATTTTGTACGGGTAATGCCGTCAGTATTGTCATGCCATAGCAGTGAAAGGCTGAAAAAGTTTTGAGGTCTGCTTGAATGCCTGCGCCGCCGGAACCGTCAAATCCGGCGATGGATAATAATTTAGGATACATCTTTTTTTTATAGGATTTTTGTTGTTAGGGTTAATCTCTTTTCACTTTTTTGAAAATGTTAATTCCCGCTTTTCTTTTTTCACCACAATCGTATCGCCAGGTAAAAATTTCCCGCCTAATAAATCACGTGCCAGTGGATTTTCGAGCGCTTGTTGTACGGCGCGTTTTAAAGGCCTTGCACCATAAACAGGGTCATAACCCACTTCTGCTAAATAATCTAATACCGTATCGCTTATCTCTATTTGCAAATATTTTTCTTGTAAGCGTACTTTTAGGCGTTCAATTTGCAGTGCCACAATATGACGCAATTGTGATTTATCTAAAGGATGAAACACGACTACTTCATCCACACGGTTAATAAACTCAGGTCGGAAATGTTGTGTGACCACTTCTAACACTGCTTTTTTCATTTTTTCATATTTTCCACCTGCTAATTCTTGAATACGATCTGATCCTAGATTAGAGGTCATCACAATCACAGTATTCTTAAAATTCACGGTGCGCCCTTGGCCGTCTGTTAAACGTCCATCATCTAATACTTGTAACAATATATTGAATACATCTTGATGGGCTTTTTCTATTTCATCTAAGAGAATCACGGCATAAGGACGTCGACGTATTGCTTCTGTTAAATAACCGCCTTGTTCATAACCCACATAACCTGGAGGCGCACCAATCAATCGTGCGACAGAATGTTTTTCCATAAATTCAGACATGTCGATACGTATCATCGCATCGAGCGTATCAAACATAAATTCAGCCAAGGCTTTACATAGTTCTGTTTTTCCAACACCGGTGGGGCCTAAAAACAGAAATGATCCAATAGGACGATCAGGATCGGATAATCCCGAGCGAGAACGACGAATGGCATCGGCAACTGCTTGTACTGCTTCGTCTTGACCGATAACGCGTTGATGCAACATCGTATCCATCTGCAATAATTTATCGCGCTCGCCTTCCATCAATTTACTGACGGGAATGTGTGTCCACTTGGAAACGACTTCTGCAATTTCTTCTTCGGTGACTTTATTCCTGAGTAAATGTTTTTCTTTTTGTTCGACGACACTCGCCTCTTGTAATTTTTTTTCAAGATCGGGGATAACGCCATATTGCAATTCAGACATGCGCGCTAAATCAGAGGCACGTCGTGCGGTTTCCATTTCCATACGTGCACGCTCTAGCGCTTCTTTGATTTGTTGTGCGCCTTGTAGCGATGCTTTTTCAGCTTTCCAGATTTCTTCCATGTCAGCGTATTCACGTTCGGCTTGTTGAATATCTGTTTGAAGTTGTGCTAAACGTTTTTTGCTGGCTTCGTCGGTTTCTTTTTTTAAGGCTTCGCGCTCGATCTTTAATTGAATTAAACGGCGCTCTCGTTTGTCCATTTCTTCTGGTTTGGAGTCGATTTCTAAACGAATGCGACTGGCGGCTTCATCCATTAAATCAATGGCTTTATCCGGCAAGTTGCGATCTGTGATATAGCGATGCGACAATGTCACAGCAGCGACAATCGCAGGGTCGGTAATATCGACCGCGTGATGTAATTCATAACGTTCTTTTAATCCACGCAGAATAGCGATAGTGTCTTCTACGCTGGGTTCATCGACTAACACTTTTTGAAAACGACGCTCTAGTGCGGCATCTTTTTCGATATATTGCCGGTATTCATCGAGCGTGGTGGCACCCACACAATGCAATTCACCACGTGCTAATGCGGGCTTTAACATATTGCCTGCATCCATCGAACCTTCTGCTTTGCCTGCACCTACCATGGTGTGTAGTTCATCAATAAATAGAATCACCTGCCCTGCTTGTTTGGATAAATCTTTGAGCACGGATTTGAGGCGTTCTTCAAATTCTCCTCGATATTTAGCGCCTGCGATCAATGCGCCCATATCGAGTGCTAATACGCGTTTGTTTTTCAGACTCTCTGGCACTTCGCCGTTCACGATGCGTTGCGCTAATCCTTCGACGATGGCTGTTTTACCGACGCCAGGTTCACCAATGAGTACGGGGTTATTCTTGGTGCGGCGTTGCAAGACTTGCAGGGTACGACGGATTTCATCATCGCGACCAATGACCGGGTCTAGTTTTCCTGATTCGGCACGTGCGGTTAAATCGATGGTGTATTTTTCCAGCGCCTGGCGTTGCCCTTC